>JANMZX010000344.1:0-14857 GCA_031383745.1 Rhodoferax sp.
GCCGGTACCGGCATGTTTTCGCGCACTGCTGCGGCAAGCGCCGCCACGCCGCGTTCGATGTCCGGCACGCTGGGGGTGACGAACGACAGCCGCAGGCTGCGCGGGTCGGCGTTGTCGGCATAGAACGCCGCACCGGGAACGTAGGCCACGCCCTTGTCCACCGCCTTGGGCAGGAGGTCGACCGCGTTCATGCCCTGGGGCAGGCGCGCCCACAGGAACATGCCGCCGTCGGGCTTGTTCCAGGTCATGCGCTCGTCCGCTTCCACACCGGCGGCGGGGAACTCGCGCGCCAGTGCGGCCAGCATCGCGTCGCGCTGGGCCTTGTAGAGCGTGCGGATGGTGGGGACATGGCGGTCCAGGAAACCATCCTGCATCACCTCGGCCACGATGCGCTGGTTGAAACCAGGGCTGTGCAGGTCGGCCGCCTGCTTGGCCTGCAGCAGCTTGGGGAACACCACCTTGGGCGCCACCAGGAAACCCAGCCGCAGGCCGGGCGCCAGCACCTTGGAGAACGATCCCAGGTAGATGCAGCCGTCCGGGTTGCGCGCGGTCAGCGGCGCCGGCGGCGGGCTGTCGAACCACAGGTCGCCGTACGGGTTGTCCTCCACCAGCGGCAGGCCGAGCTGGGCGGCACGCGCCACCAGCGCGCTGCGCCGGCCCTCGCTCATGGTGCGGCCGGTCGGGTTCTGGAAGTTGGGCAACACATAGAGGAAGCGGGTGTCGGGGCGCCACTGCCGCTGCAGGTCGTCGACGTCGATGCCGTGTTCGTCGCTGGCCACGCTCACGATCTCGGGCTCCATCGGCGCAAACGCCTGCAAGGCGCCGAGGTAGGTTGGCGTCTCGACCAGCACCCGGCTGCCGGCATCGGCCAGCACCTTGGCCACCAGATCCAGGCCCTGCTGCGAGCCGGTGGTGATCAGCACCTGGGCCGGGTCGACCCGCCAGGGCAGGCGCTCGACCACCATGTCCACCAGCGGCCGGAAGCCCTCGCTGGCGGCGTATTGCAGCGCCGCCGGGGCATCGTCGCGCAGCACCTTGTCGCAGGCGCGTGCGAACTCGGCCACCGGAAAGGTCCTGGCCGAGGGCAGGCCGCCGCCAAAGCTGATGATGCCGGGGCGTTCGGTGACCTTGAGGATCTCGCGGATCACCGACGGGTTCATGCGCTCGGCGCGCCGGGCCAGTGTCCAGGGGGTGCGCGGGGTGTTGGTCATGCGGTTTCTCCTCCTTGGGGGCCGTAGAAGACGACCCATGTCACAAAATCCTTGCTCACATCGTCGAACCGGTGCTGTGCGCCGGCCGGTACAAAAAAGGCGTCGCCCGCTGCGGCCGGGAACGACTGCGCGCCGATCACCATCGTGGCACTGCCACGCTGCACCAGGTACAACTCGTCCTGGTCATGGGGCAACTGGCGGTCGACGCCATCCCGGTTGGTCGACGGTGTGAAGACCTTGAGCAGCATGCTGCCATGCGCGAACAGGGTGACCGAGGGCGCGCCTTCCGGGTACTGCGCGGTGGGTGCGGCCGGCAGCCGTCCCAGGGCTTCCTGGAGGGTGATCTTCATGCGGGTCCCTTTCCTGTGTGTAGTCGCGACGGGTGGGGCGAGGCCACAGTGGCCACCGGCATCTGCTTGCCGATGAACACCGTGGCGATCACGGCCAGCGCGAACCCGACCGTGGTCAGGTCGAGGGATTCGCCCAGCAACGGCACCGAAAAAACCATGCTCAGAAAAGGTTGTACCAGCTGTACCTGGCTGACCCGCACCGTGCCGCCCAGGGCCAGGCCGCGGTACCACGCGAAAAAGCCGATCCACATCGACACCAGTGCCACGTAGGCGAACCCGGCCCAGGCGCCAGCCGGCACCGGCTGCTGCGGCCAGTTCAGCCACATCACCGGCAGCGTCACCGGCAGGCTGATCACCAGCACCCAGCAGATCACGCGTTCGGCGCCGAGCTGGCTGGTCAGCTGGCCGCCACTCACATAACCGAAGGCCGCGCTGGTGATGGCCAGCAGAAGGAACAGATCCGCCCACTGGGCGCTCGAGCCGGCCGCGCCCGAGCGCAGCACCATGAACACGGCCACCAGCGCGCTGCCGGCCACCGCGCAGAGCCAGAAACCGGTGCTCGGCCGCTGGCCCAGCCACCACGAGGCCACGACCGCGGTGACCAGCGGCAGGATGCCGGTGACCACCGCCGCGTGGACCGATTCGACGTGGCGCAGGCCCAGCGCCAGGAACAGCGGGAAACCCACCACCACGCAACACGCCGTGAAGGCCAGCGCGCGCCACTGACCGCCGCGCGGCGGGCGGCTGCGGGTGGCCAGCAGGTAGACCACCGACAGCAGGCCCGCCACACCGGCCCGCCCGAAGGTGACGAAGGCCGGCGACAAGGCTGGCAGGTCTGCGCTGCCGGTGGCGAGCTTGGTCATCGGCAGGGTGGCGGCAAACAGCACCACCCCCAGCAGGCCCAGCCACAAGCCGCGGATCTCCTGGTTCGTCATACGCCGAGCATCCAGACGGCGGTGGCCACCAGCACCAGTGCCAGCAGCCGGTTGAACCACAACAGGCGCCGGCCCTGGGCCAGGAACTGGCGCAGCAGCGACCCCACCAGCGCGTAGGTGAAGTTGCTGGTGAATGCGAACACCACCATCACGGCGCAGATGATGGCGAGCCGTTCGCCGGGATTGGTGGAGGGTTGGCCCGCCGCATTCACCACCCAGCCGGCGGTCAGCGTGAGCGCCAGCATCCAGGCCTTGATATTGAGGAACTGCATGCCCATGCCGGCCAGGAAACCCACATCGAGTTTGGCGGCGTCGACCTGTGCCAGCCGCGCCGCGCCGCCGAGCTTCCAGGCCAGCCACAGCATGTAGCCGACTCCGCCGAGCTTCACGGCCCAACGCAAGGCCGGCACGCCGAGGATCAGGGCGCCCAGGCCGAGGCCGCAGGTCAGCATCAGCAGCACCCAGCCCGCGGGCACGGCGAAGCAAAAGCGTACAGCGCGCTTCAGCCCGTGGTTGGCGGCCAGCGCGGTGGACAGCGTGGTGTTGGGCCCGGGGGAAAAACTCATGGCCGTACAAAACGCCAGCAGGGCGGTGATCTCGGTGGCGCTCATAGGCTGCGTATGGAGGGTGTGGGTGCTTGGCTTGTCTTCGCCGGGGATTCAATGTAATCTGCACCATCAGTACACAAGCAATACAGTTTGGCAGCGCAGTTGTTGATCTGTATTGTTTGTCTTGACAATACAGCGCAGCCCCAAGGATGCACCACCATGCTGATGAAGACCACCGCACAATCCCTGACAGAGCAGCTTTCCGGGCTGATATCCGAACGCATCCGCAACCGCCTGCTGGCGCCGGGCGCACGGCTGGCGTCGGTGCGCCAGTGCGCGCAGCAGCATGGCGTGAGCCCGTCCACCGTGGTGGCTGCCTACGACCAGTTGCTGGCGCAGGGGCTGGTCGAGGCCCGGCGCAACCGCGGGTTTTTCGTGCGCGAACTCGGGCGGGGGCTGCAGGCGGCGGCCGGCGATGCCCGCATCGGGCCGGCTGGCACGAGCGGCGACGCCCCCGTGCGCCGACCACCGGTGAACGCCGCTGCGCTGATCCGCGGCATGTTCCATTCGATCAGCGACAAGCCGCAGCCTGGCATGGGGGTGTTCCCCAGCGACTGGCTGGAGAGCACCTTCATGCCGGCGGCAATCCGCAAGGTCACCGGCACCCAGGCGCTCAAGGAGTTCTCGCTGCAGTACGGTGAACCTGCCGGCGATACCGGCCTGCGGCGCAGCCTGTCCAAAAAGCTCGCCGGCATGCACGTGGCGGCCACGCCGGAGCAGATCATCACCACCGTGGGGGCGACCCACGCGCTGGATGTGGTGAGCCGCACCCTGCTGCGCGCCGGTGACCATGTGATGGTCGAGGAGCCGGGATGGGCGGTGGAGTTCGCACGGCTGGACGCGCTGGGCATGCGCATCCTGCCGGTGCCGCGTACCGCGCAGGGGCCGGACCTGCAGGTGATGGCGCGCTATTGCGAGCTGCACGCGCCCAAGCTCTTCGTGAGTGTGAGTGTGTTGCACAACCCCACCGGTTACTGCCTGTCGCCCGGCAGTGCGCACCGCGTGCTGCAGCTGGCCCATGCCCATGACTTCCACGTCGTCGAGGACGACACCTACAGCCACCTCGCGCCCGACTCGGCCACCCGCCTGTGCGCACTCGACGGCCTGCAGCGCACCATCTACGTGAGCGGCTTCGCCAAGATCCTGGCGCCCAACTGGCGTGTGGGTTACCTCGCCGCGCCGGTGGATCTGGTGGAGCGGCTGCTCGACACCAAGCTGCTGTCCACACTGACCACGCCGGCCCTGCTGGAAAAGGCGCTGGCCTGGTGCATCGACCAGGGCCAGCTGCGCCGCCATGCCGAACGCATCCGCACCCGGCTCGACCTGGCGCGTGCGCGCAGCGTCAAGCTGGCGCTGCAGGCCGGTTGCACGTTCGCCGCCGAGCCGGCCGGGCTGTTCGGCTGGGTCGACACCGGGGTGGATACCGATGCCCTGTCGCAGCGCATGCTGGACCAGGGTTACCTGCTCGCGCCAGGTGCGCTGTTCCATGCGCGGCGCGAGCCCAGCACACTCATGCGCATCAACTTTGCGACCACGCAGGAGGCGCAGTTCTGGGAGGATTTCGTGGCGCTGCGCGGTGCGCGCTGAGACCGCGAGCGGGTGCCAAGCAGGAATCCGGCGGGCATCGTAAGACGCGCCGGCTAACGGCTGCCGGTCGCCCAGGCAGTCAGTACAACCAAAACCAGGAGACGGTACATGGCACGACTGAACGTCAACGGCGCGGTGCGCGACTTCCAGGCGGAAGACGACACCCCGCTCTTGTGGGTGCTGCGCGAGCAGCTTGGACTCACCGGTACCAAGTACGGATGCGGGGTCGCCCAGTGCGGCGCCTGCACCGTGCACATCGACGGCATTCCCACCCGCAGTTGTGTGCGCCCGCTGGCGTCGGTGGGCGCCAACGAGAAGATCATCACCATCGAAGGCCTGTCGCCTACGGGTTCCCATCCGGTGCAGAAGGCCTGGGCCGCGCTCGATGTGCCGCAGTGCGGTTTTTGCCAGAGCGGCATGATCATGGCGGCTGCCGCACTGCTCAAGGAAAAACCGAAACCCACCGACGCCGACATCGACGAGGCGATGACCAACATCTGCCGCTGCGGCACCTACAACCGCATCCGGGCCGCGATCAAGGTGGTGGCCAACGGCGGCGACACCAAGACCGCCGGTCTCTCGATCCGCCACACCGACGGGAGCACGACATGAGCGCCGCACCAGGCCACCCCAGGCAAGCGCGCACCGCAGCCCGTCAGGGCGAAGGTGTCTTGACGAGCCTCCCCTCGATCCAACCCGCAACCGGCGTCTCACGCCGCCATTTCCTGCGCACCTCGGCAGCCGCGGGTGGCGGCCTGATGGTTGCGTTCCATATCCCCCTGATCGGCGACGCCGTGGCGCAACAAGCCGCCGCTGCCGGCACCGAGGTCAACGCCTGGGTGGTGGTGCACCCGGACGACCGCATCGTGATCCGTATCGCCCGCTCCGAGATGGGTCAGGGCACGCTGACCGGGCTGGCGCAACTGGTGGCGGAGGAACTGGACGCCGACTGGGCGCGGGTTACCACCGAATACCCGACACCCGGCCAGAACCTGGCGCGCAACCGTGTCTGGGGCAACTTCGGGACCGGCGGCAGCCAGGGCATCCGGCAGTCGAACGACTATGTGCGAAAGGGGGGTGCGACGGCGCGCATGTTGCTGGTCCAGGCGGCGGCGGATGCGTGGGGTGTACCGGCCGCCGACTGCAGGGCCGGCAACAGCATGGTGACCCACGCGGGCAGCGGGCGCAGCACCAGCTATGGCAAGCTGGCGGCGGCAGCGGCCAAATTGCCGGCGCCAGCCACGGTGGCCCTGAAGGATCCCAAGGACTGGAAACTTGCCGGCAAGCGCCTGGCGCGGCTGGACACGGTCGACAAGACCACCGGCAAGCAGGTGTACGGCATGGACCTGGTGCTGCCGGGCATGTTGAACGCCGCGATCAAGGATTGCCCGGTCTTTGGCGGCAAGCTCAAGAGCTTCAATGCGGCCGCGATAGACAAGCGACCGGGCGTGAAGAAGGTGTTTCGCGTCGGCGACACGGCGGTGGCGGTGATCGCCGACACCTGGTGGCGTGCGAAGACGGCGCTCGATGCACTGCCCGTCGAGTGGGACGACGGCCCGCATGCCAAGGCCTCCAGCGAAGCCTTCGCCGAGGTGCTGAAGGCCGGCCTGGATGCGCCGCAGGCCATCGTGGGCAACCAGAATGGCGACGCCCGCGCGGCAATCGCCGCGGCGCCGCGCAAGCTGGAGGCGGTGTACTCCTACCCGCACCAGAACCACGCGACCATGGAGACCATGAACGCCACGGTGCGTTACACGCCGCAGCGCTGCGAGGTCTGGTGCCCGACGCAGAATGGCGAGGCGGCGCTGGCAGCCGCATCGGAGGCGTCCGGGCTTCCAACGTCCCAGTGCGACGTCTACAAGCTGCTGCTCGGTGGCGGGTTCGGCCGGCGCGGCCAGTCGGACTACGTGCGCCAGGCCGTCATGGTGGCCAAGGAGATGCCGGGCATACCGGTCAAGCTGATCTGGTCGCGCGAGGAAGACATGCTGCACGGCATGTTCCACCCGGTGACGCAGTGCAAGATGCGCGCCGGCATCGACGCGCAGGGCAACATCACGTCCTTGCACATGCGGGTGGCCGGCCAGTCCATCCTGGCCAGCGTGGCGCCACAGAACATCCGCGACGGCCGCGACCCTGTTGTGTTCCAGGGCCTGAACCAGGGCGGCGCCGAGGGTGCTTTCGGTTATGCCTTCCCGAACCTGCTGATCGACCACGCGATGCGCAACCCGCATGTGCCGGCCGGCTTCTGGCGCGGGGTCAACCTGAACCAGAACACCATCTACGTCGAGAGTTTCATCGACGAATTGGCCCATGCGACGCAGCAGGACCCGCTGGCCCTGCGCCGCAAGCTGCTGGCCGGCAGCCCCAGGCACCTGGCCGTGCTGGAGGCAGTGGCGCAACGGGTGGGGTGGGGCCAGCCCGCGCCCAGGGGCGTGTTCCGGGGCCTGGCGCAGACCATGGGCTTCGGCAGTTATGTGGCAGCCTGCGCCGAGGTGTCTGTCAACGGCGACGGCCACCTGAAGATCCACCGTATCGTGGCGGCCACCGACTCCGGCCACGCGGTCAACCCGCAGCAGATCGAAGCCCAGGTCGAGGGATCCTTCGCCTACGGCCTGTCGGCGGCCCTGTACGGCGAATGCACGGTCAAGGACGGGCGCATGGTGCAGGAGAATTTCCACACCTACCCGGTGCTCAAGATGGACGAGATGCCGAAGGTCGAGACCATCGTCATGCCGTCCGGCGGATTCTGGGGCGGTGTAGGCGAGCCGACGATCGCGGTCGCGGCGCCGGCGGTGCTCAACGCCATCTTCGCCGCCACCGGCAAACGCATCCGCGACCTGCCGCTGAAGAACCACGATCTCAAGAAGGCCTGAGGGCGGTGATGGCGCAACGCAGCCTGCCTCTGCTCGCCGCCCTCCTGTGCTGCGGCCCGGGCGTGGCGCAGGCTGCCGGCCATGTGCCGGTCGGCCAGGTTGTCGCGGACGGTCTGCCCGCGGCCTTGACGGACACGCCCGGCGACCCGGCGCGCGGCCGCGCCATCGTGGCCAACCGACAGCTCGGTTTGTGCCTGTTGTGCCACACCGGGCCGATCGCCGAGGAGCGGTTCCAGGGCAACCTGGCACCCGACCTTGCAGGCGCGGGGCAGCGTTGGTCACCGGCGCAGCTGCGCCTGCGCATCGTGGACACGCGCCGGCTGAACCCGGACAGCATCATGCCGTCGTACTACCGGGTCGACGGCTTGCGCCGGGTCCCGGCAGCGCTGGCCGGCACGCCGCTGCTTGCGCCGCAGCAGGTCGAAGACGTGGTGGCCTACCTGGCGGGTCTGCAATGAGGCAGGGCACACGTTCAACCGCTGCGCTGCCCGGCGAACGGCTCGACGAAGACTCCGCCGCAGTCTCCGCGCAGTCTGCGCCAGGTGCCGCATGACCGGCGTCGCGCTGGTGCAGGGCCCCACCCGGCGCGGCGTGCTGGCCGCCGGGGCGGGCCTGGGCGTCGGTGCGCTGCTGGCGGTCCGCCCGGTGCAGGCCGCCGACTTGCCGCCGGAACTCGCCGTTGCGGTGCTCGGTTTCACCCGTGGCGCGCCGCTGCGCGAAGGCCGGGTGCTGCTGGAGATAGCCGAACTGGTTGAAAACGGCAATGCGGTTCCCGTCACGGTGAGTGTCACCAGTCCGATGACAGCCGCCGACCATGTGGTGGCGCTGGCGCTGTTCAACGAGCGCAACCCGCAACGCGATGTCTTCAGCGCGCGCCTGGGCCCGCGCAGCGGGCGCGCCCGGGTGTCGGCGCGCATCCGGCTGGCGACCTCCCAGAAGCTGGTGGCGGTGGCGCGGATGAGCGACGGCAGTTGCTGGTCGCACCGTGTCGACGTGATCGTGACGTTGGCCGCCTGCATCGAAGGCGAGGGCTGAACCTACAAACCGCAGTTGACCGCTTGTTTTCCGCTGGAACTATCGATGAATGCTGACATTTTTGACCACGACGGCGCTCACCTGGAGGGTGAGAGCGCTATGCGCCCGATCGCACCCCGCTGGCCGCGCCATGTTGCGTTGCTCGTCTTTGCGCACAGAAGTGCGCGGCGTCCTCTCGCCTTGCCTGGCACGCCCATCGGGGCGCGCTCGGGCGCATCCAACCACGGTTTGTAGGTCGAATGGCCCGCACGCTGATCAACCTGCCGCCGACGCCGAAAAAAGGCGACGTCATCGAGGTCCGCACGCTGATCGCGCATCCGATGGAGACCGGCTACCGCCCGGGTGCCGACGGCAAGGTCCTGCCGCGCGACCTGATCCGCCGCTTCAGTTGCCTGTACGACGACGGCAGCTCGCGCGAGCTGGTGTTCCAGGCCGAGTTGTACCCGGCCATCGCCGCCAACCCGTACCTCACGTTTCCCCTGCTCGTCACCGCGGCCGGCACGCTGACGCTGGTGTGGGAGGGGGACAACGGGTTCAGCCAGACCGAAACCGTGGCGCTGCGCCTGGCATGAGGTGCGGTGCGTGGCACGCCTGGTGCAGGGGCGTGGCACTCGCCGCCGCCGGGTGCCTGGCAGCCTGCGCCGCGGGTCCCGAGCCGGACCCGCGTCGCTCCGGTTTCGACTTCATGAGCCCATCGACCCAGGCAATGCAGCGCGACGACGCGCAGAACCCCGGCATGTTGTGGGTCCAGGATGGCGCCAGCCTGTGGGAGCGCAGGGTGGGCCGCAGTGCGTTGTCCTGTGCCGACTGCCACGGCAGCGTGGCCAGCAGCATGCGCGGCGTGGCAAGCCGCTATCCGGCGTTCGATGTGGCGACGCAGCAGCCGCTGGACCTGGGCCAGCGCATCAACCAGTGCCGCGAGCGTCGGCAGCAGGCGGTGGCACTGGGCCCGGAAAGCCAGGAGTTGCTCGGCCTCGAGAGTTTTGTCGCCAGCCAGTCGCGCGGCCTGCCGCTCGCTCCGCCGGCCGACCCGCGACTGGCGGTGTGGGTGCAGCGCGGTGCGCAGTTGTTCGGCCAGCGCCTGGGGCAGCTCGACCTGTCCTGCGCCCAGTGCCATGCGCAACGCGCCGGGCAGCGGCTGGGCAGCAGCACCATCCCGCAGGGCCACGCCACCGGGTACCCGATCTACCGGCTGGAGTGGCAGGGCATGGGCTCGCTGCAGCGGCGCATCCGCAACTGCATGACCGGCGTGCGCGCCGAAGCCTTTGCCTATGGCGCGCCAGAGATGGTGGCGCTGCAGCTGTACCTGGCCGAACGCGCGCGCGGCCTGCCAGTCGAAACGCCAGCCGTTCGCCCCTGAAGCCGGCGTGTGCCGGTGCCGTTGAAACAAAACAACAGTCGGTGTACCTGCGACGGGCTGTCGCGACCCTGCCGCCTACAATGATTTTTTGACAGCGATCGCGGCATCACGGTGCCGGGCGCGGCGCGGCACAGAGGGTCTTGGCTGGATGCAACACCAGAGTTTTCTGGAATACAAGCGCTATCGTTACCTCAAGGTGGCGGCGTGGCTGATCCTGCTGGCCATCGGTGCCTACAGCTGGCACCGCAACTACGTGTTTCAGACGCCTGGTGGTGTCGGTTACGGTGGCAGCTGGATGGGCTACGTGCTGGGCAGTGTCGCCGGCCTGCTGATCCTGTGGTTGTTGTGGCTGGGCATCCGCAAACGCCGTTACCGTGCCTCCGCGACCTCGCTGCAGGGCTGGTTGTCGGCACACGTCTACCTGGGCATCGCCGCGGTGGTGGTGGCAACCCTGCACTCCGGCCTGGAGCTGGGCCTGAACCTGCACACCCTGACCTACGTCCTCATGCTGGTGGTGGTGTTCAGCGGCATCTATGGCGTGTTGGTGTTCGTGCGTGTGCCCTCCACCATGACCAACGCCATGGGCGAGGACAGTGTCCAGACCCTGGTGATGCAGATCCAGGAGATCGACCAGCAGGCACGCCGCGTGGCACTGCTGCTGCCCGACGAGTTCAACACCCTGGTGCTCGACGCCGCCGAGAAGACGCGCATGCGCGGCACCGTGTTCGACCACATCCTGAAGACGACGTCACGCGGCTGCCCGACCACACGGGCGGTGCGCCGCGTGCAGGAGCTCAACCGGAACCTGAAGGACGACCAGGCGCGCATGGGCCGTGAGTTGTTCGCGCTGCTGCTGAGCCGGCGCAGCGCGGTGCAGCGCATCCGCGGCGAGTACCGATCGCTGGCGCGCCTGCGCTTGTGGCTGCTGGTGCATGTGCCGCTGTCGCTGGCGCTGCTGTGCGCACTTGCGGGCCACATCGTCTCGGTCTTCATCTACTGGTAGGGCCGGGCATGATCCGCTGCAAGCTCGTCGAAACCATCAGCCCGGACGCCACGCAGTCGCAGGCGCGGGTGGGCCGTGCCGTGTCTGGCGAGGTGCTCGGCCTGGGGCGCGCTGCGTCCTGCAAGATCTACCTGCCCGACCCGCGGGTGCGCCTGGAGCACGGCTCGATCCACCGCGCCGAAGACGGCTTCCTGTACCTGGAGGCGGCGGGCCCGGTGTCGGTGAACCAGCGCGCGCAGACCAACGTGCGGTTGGCCGCGGGGCAGAAGATCACCATCGGCCCGTATGATTTTGTCGTCGAGAGCCTGGAGGACGGGCCTGCCCACGCCGAGGCCCGGCTGACCCTGTCGTTCGCGCAGCGGGCCGTCGCACAGGCGCAGGACGACCAGGTCCACAACGAGGCGGTCGGCGGGCTGCGCACTGGCTGGGTCACGCGCCGTCGACTGGCGTGGCTGTTCAGCCTGCTGGTGCTCGTGGTCGCCGGTCTGCCGGTCTGGCATGCCTACCATCCCGTGGACCAGCCGCTGCCCTTCGCCACCGCGCCGGGCTGGCAGACCCAGGCGATCACCTGGGTGCGGGTGCGCACAGCCACACTCGACACCTTCTGGAACCCGGGGCAGATAGCGTCCGCGCACCAGAATTTCGCGCAGAACTGCCGTGCCTGCCACGACCAGCCGTTCGCGCGCGTGGCCGACAGCAGCTGCACCAGTTGCCACAAGACCACCGGCGCACATGTCGCCGACAAGGCGATCGACCATGCCGCTTTCCAGGGCCAGCGCTGCGCCGGCTGCCATAAGGACCACCAGGGGCCGGCCAGCATGCGCGTGGTCGATGCCATCGGTTGTGCGCAGTGCCACGGCGATATCCGCCGCCATGCGCCGCAGACGGCGCTGGGCAATGTGTCCGATTTCGGGCGCGACCATCCGGAGTTCCGCCTGTCGGTGCGCCAGGCCGACGACCCGAAACGGGTGCTGCGCGTGGCGCAGACGGCGGCGTTGCGCAACGACACCGGGCTGAAATTCCCGCACGACATCCACCTGGCGAAAGCCGGCATCAAGAGCCCGACCGGCCCGGTGGCCACCGGCGGGCGGGTGGTGCTGGAGTGCGCCGCGTGCCACCGGCTGGACGCGGCCGGGGCGCGCTTCGAGCCGGTGCGCATGGCGCGCGACTGCCAATCCTGCCACCGGCTATCGGTCGACCCGCAAGCGCCCGAGCGTGAGGTGCCGCATGCCAGGCCGGCCGATGTGACGGTGGCGGTGCGCGATATCTATGCCAGCCTGGCGGTCGACCGCTTTCCGGTCAACCTGGTGACGGTCAACACGCTGCTGCAGCGGCCACAGGCCCAGCCGGTTGCCGGGCGTGCGACCAGCGCGGGGCGTTTTGTGCAGGAGCAGACCGAGCGCGCCATGGCGTCGATGATGGACCGGCCCACCGGTGTCTGCAAGACCTGCCACGCGGTCGAGAAACAGGCCGGCGCGGCGGGCCTGCCAGCCACCTGGCAGATCCGCCCGATCGTGGCCACGGACCACTGGTTGCCGAAGTCGCGCTTCAGCCACGCGCAGCACCAGAACGCCGCCTGCGCCAGTTGCCACGCGGCCGGCAAATCCAGGGTGGCGGCCGACATCCTCATACCCGACCTGGCGTCGTGCCGCACCTGCCACGCCGGTGCGCAACCCGAAAAAGCCGACAAGCAGAAGGTGGTGAGCCGTTGCGACAGCTGCCATGGGTTCCATGCCAAGGTCGAGCATCCGGCTTTTGCCAAACCCGCCCTGGCGGCCAGGGCCAGCCCATGACCGGCCGCAGGCCTGCACGCGGGGTCGGGTCGGCGCGCGCCTGGCGACTGGCGCTCGTCGCGGCGATGGCCGGCCTGTCGGCTTGCGGCGGCGGCGGCGACAGCACCACACTGGCCACCGCCACACCGATCGACTGCGGCGCCAATTGCGCGGCGGATGCGCTCAGCGTGGCCGATGTGGAGCGGGTGCTGTCGCAGACCATCGTGGCCGCGCAGGCGCGCGGGCAGCGCGCCACGGTCGCCGTGACCGACCGGGTCGGCAACGTGCTGGCGGTGTATGCGATGACCGGCGCGGCGGGCACCTTCCGCATCGACGGCGGGCGCGGGGTGTCCGGCGGCCTGGAGCAGGTCAGCGTGTTGCCCAGCGCCTTCGCCGCCATCAGCAAGGCACTGACCGGGGCCTACCTGTCGAGCGCCGGCAACGCGTTTTCCTCCCGCACGGCGGGCCACATCGTGCAGGAGAACTTCAACCCGCGCGAGGCCAACCAGCCGTCCGGGCCACTGTTTGGCGTGCAGTTCTCCCAGCTGTCGTGCTCCGACCTGATGCGCCGCGACACCACCGACGCGGCGCTCGGCCCCAAGCGCTCGCCACTTGGCCTGTCGGCCGACCCGGGCGGCATGCCCCTGTACAAGAACGGGCGGGTGGTGGGTGGCATCGGTGTGATCGCCGACGCGGTGTACGGGCTGGACCTGGATATCGCGGACCTCGACGCCGATGTCGACGAGACACTGGCAGTGGCCGGCAGTTCGGGTTTCACCGCGCCGGTGGGCATCCGCGCCAACCGCATCACGGCCGACGGGCGCTCGCTGCGGTATGCCGATGCCGCCGACATCGGCACCAGCCCGGTGCCGCTCGCCGGCCTGCCGGGAGCGCTGGTTCCGGTCGCGGGCTATTTCCCCGGGGCAGTGCGCGCCGGCGCTGCGCTGGGTGTGGCCAGCTCCGGGATCCGGGCCGATACCGGGGTATTTGCCGACCTGGGTGCCTATGTGCTGGTGGATGCGGCCAATACCAATGTCTATCCGGTGCTGCCGGGCACCGACGGGGGGCTGACGGCAGCCGACGTGCAGCAGACCCTGCGTTCTGCGCTGTCGGTGGCCAACCGCACGCGGGCCCAGATCCGCCAACCGGCGGGCCAGCCGGCGCAGGTGACGATCACCGTGGTCGACAGCACCGGCGCGGTGCTCGGGCTGGTACGTACGCCCGACGCGCCGGTGTTCGGCACCGACGTGGCGCTGCAGAAGGCGCGCAGCGCCGCGTTCATGTCCAACCCCGCCGCCGGGGCGCTGCTGCAGGCGCTGCCGCCGGCGAACTACCTTGCGCCGGCTGCCACGTCCAGCATTGCCGCCTACGTCACGGCCCTGCGCAGTTTCGTGCTCGATCCCCTGGCCCTGGGCAATACGGCGGCCCTCACGACGGCCTACAGCACCCGGGCCATCGGCACCCTGTCGCGGCCGTTCTTCCCGGACGGCGTGTCGGCGGCGGGCCCCGGGCCGCTGTCCAAGCCCTATGCCCAGTGGAGCCCGTTCAGCACCGGGCTGCAGCTCGACCTGGCGCACGACGCCATCGTCGCGGCAGCGGCGCTGGGCAGCACCGCCGTCGGCTGCGCCGGGCCGACACTGCCCCAATTGCGCAACGGCCTGCAGATTTTTGCCGGCGGCATCCCGATCTACGGCCGCATTGGCGGCGTGCCGCAGGTGGTGGGTGCCATCGGTGTGTCGGGTGACGGCGTCGACCAGGACGACATGATTGCGTTTCTGGGCCTCTCCAATGCCGCTGCCATTCTGGGCGGTGGCTTGGGCCAGGCGCCACCGGCCATGCGTTCCGATACGCTGAGCCTCGCCGGAGGCCAGCTGCGTTATGTGCAGTGTCCCCAGACACCGTTCAACGGCAGTGCGGAGCAGAACGTATGCGCCGGCAAGTGACACGCTGGGTCTGGCTGACGGCTGGCGCCGCGCTGTTGCCGGCCGCGTGGGCTCAGACCGCGGCGCCTGCCCAACAGCAAGAAGCGGTGGAACTGCGTTGCCAATAATTTTATATGCTTGCGAAGGACTAACTAAAATAGAACCTTTTCTGCCATTTTTATTTTCAATTACAAAATCATA
>JANMZX010000399.1:0-2806 GCA_031383745.1 Rhodoferax sp.
GTTGCCTCAGAAGATCGACAACCTGCTGGTGGCCGGGCGCCACTATTCGGTCACCTCGCAGGCGCAGAAGATCTCGCGCGAAATCCCGCCCTGCATGGCCATGGGCGAGGCGGCGGGGGTGGCCGCGGCAATGGCCGTCGAGGCCGGTGTCACGGCGCGACAGGTCGACGTCGCCCGGCTGCAGAAACGGCTCCGCGCCCAGGGCGCCGATCCCGGCGATCAGACCGGCCGCAATGCCGATGTGCCAGCCTACGTGGCGGCACTGACCACCAACGACGCGGTACTGGAGACTGTATGAGTGCAAACACCCAACCCGACCTGCCTCTGACCGGCATTCGGGTGGTCGACTTCACCCAGGTGATGATGGGGCCGGTGTGCACCCAGATGCTGGCCGACTACGGCGCCGACATCCTGAAGATCGAACGCAAGGGCGCCGGTGACCTGAGCCGCTCCACCTTCGAGCCGGTGCATGGCGCCGACAACCCGATCTTCTGCAGCCTGAACCGCAACAAGCGCAGCGCGGCGCTCGACCTGCGCGACCCGGAAAAGATCGCAGCCGTGCGGACCCTCATCGCGGATGCCGACGTGGTGGTCAACAACTTCCGCGCCGGCGTCATGGAACGCATGGGCCTGGGCTACGAGGACTGCCAGGCGCTCAATCCGCGCATCATCTATGCCGTGGGCACCGGTTACGGCGACAGCGGCCCCTACGCCCACAAGGGCGGCCAGGACGTTCTGGCCCAGGCCATGAGCGGCGTGATGGCCCGGGGTGCGTACGACACGATCCCGATGTCCGTCTACCCCACTGCGCTGGCCGACTACACGGCCGGCATGCACATGGTGCAAGGCATCCTGCTGGCGCTGCTGCAGCGCGCGCGTACCGGCGTGGGCCAGAAGGTCAGCGTGTCGCTGTACAACTCGATGCTGGCCATGCAGATGCAGGAGGCCGCGATGATCATGATGCAGGACTCCGAGGTCAACTGGGCCGCCATGCCGCTGTCGGGCGTGTTCGACACGCAGGACGGCGCGCTGGTGATGGTGGGCGCGTTCAAGGCCAACCCCCTGCAGGACATCTGCACGGCGCTGGAAATCGACGACCTCTCCGCCGACCCGCGTTACTGCAACCTGAACCAGCAGTTCAAGCACAAGCCCGAGTTGCAGCGCATCTTCCGCGAGCGCTTCGCCAGCAACACCCGCGACCATTGGCTGGCGCGCCTGGAGGCGCAGGACCTGCTGTGCGCCCCGGTACGCGATCTGCGCGAGGCGCTGGTCGACCCGCAGACACTGCACAATCAGATGCTGATGGAAGGCCCGGGCGAAGGCCAGACAGTGCGTTTCATCGCCAGCCCGATCCAGATGTCGCAGGCACCGGTCTCGCTGCGCCATGCGCCGCCGCGCCTGGGGCAACATACGGACGAGATACTCGCGCTGGCCGGCAGTGGGGCGCCAGCGTGAGTGCCATGGCGCTGCCAGGCGCGGTTTCGGACACCGTGACCCTGGCCATAGAGAACCACGTCGCCACTGTCACGCTGAACCGCCCCGCGGCGATGAACGCGGTCGATCTCGCAACCGAAGCCGAACTGCAGCGCATCTGGACCCAGATCGAAAACGACCCCGAAATCCACCTGGTGGTGCTCACCGGCGCCGGTGAGCGCGCGTTCTGCGCCGGCGCCGACCTCAAGAACCCGTCCGTCACCGGCCTGGAATACTGGGCCGCGCCCCGGCCCGGGGGGTTCGGCGGCATCGCGCTGCGCGAGACGCTCAACGTGCCGGTGATTGCGCGCGTCAACGGTTTTGCCCTCGGCGGCGGTTTCGAGATGGTGCTGGGCTGCGACATCGTCGTGGCCTGCGAGGAGGCGCGTTTCGGCCTGCCCGAGCCGCGTGTGGGCCGCATGCCGCTGGACGGCGGCATGGTGCTGCTGCAGCGCCAGGTGCCCTGGCGCAAGGCGATGGCGATGCTGTTCACCGGCAAACACGTCACCGCGGCGCAGGCGCTGGAGATGGGCCTGGTCAACGAAGTGGTGCCACGCGCCGACCTCGACACCGCGGTGGCGCGCTGGGTCGACGACATCCTGGCCTGCGCGCCACTATCGCTCAAGGCCATCAAGCAGGTGGTGCGCAGCACCAGCACACTGACTCCGGTACAGGCCCAGGCGCTGCGCCTGCCGGCGCTGGTGGCGGCGCTGAATTCCGAGGACGGCGACGAAGGCGTGCTGGCGTTCCAGCAGAAGCGCAAACCGGTGTGGCAAGGGCGATGAGTTCGCCCGCGCCGAACTGACCCGCCCGCTGCCCCCCCAAGCCGACACCGCCATGGCCTACGTCATCGTCGACACCTGCATCGACTGCAAGGACGCCAGTTGCGTGGCGTGTTGCCCGGTGGACTGCATCTACGAGGGCCCGCGTACCTTCTACATCCACCCGGATGAATGCATCGACTGCGGCATCTGCGTGTCGGTGTGCCCGCCGGAGGCGATCTGGGAGGATGTCGAGGTGCCCAAACACCTGACGCACTTCATCGCGATCAATCGCGAGTTCTTTTCTGACGCGGTGACCGGATTGGGCAGCCCGGCGGGGGCGAGCAGTGTGGGGGCGGCGCTCAAGGACCATCCGGTGGTGGCGAAGCGGGAGCGGAGCCCTTGACCTTGCCAATCCAGTCAGCATTCAACCTGGATTCGGCAGTTGGACGCGCCCGAGCGGGCTGCGATGTGGTGCGCTGGCAAGGCGCGACGACGCTGCGGGCTCATGCCCGCGAGGAGAAGCAACGCCGCCAGCGTGCCGCAGCGCGGCTCGATCGGGTGCGTAGCGC
>JANMZX010000426.1:0-4952 GCA_031383745.1 Rhodoferax sp.
TTCGCCGACGCGACGGGCAGCAATTGCGCAGTGTCCGCGTTTTCCGATCCCCTGCACCCGTCCAACAAGTCGCACCAGTTGCTGGGCGCCCTGGCGATCACGACCGCCAACGCGCCGATCGCCGCCATCCCAGAGCCATCCTCGATGGCGATGCTGGCCATGGGCCTGATGGTGATCGGTGGCGCGGTGCGCCGCGCACGCGCAGCCGCCTGATAGCGACTGGATGACTGCGGCGCCGGCTTGGGCCGGAGCCGCGCGCCTGTCAGTCCCCGTTGCGGCGCGATCGGCGTTGGCGCAGCAACATCAAACCGGCGGCGATGGCGGTTGCGGTTGCGGCGAACGCCGGCACGGCCGCAACGCGCAGATGGGCAAACCCGCTGTCCGGCAGCACGCCCGATTGCGCCTAGCGCACAAACAACCTGACGGCGTCGTGGACCAGCGGCGCCCGGTGCTGCCGCCGGCCACACGCAATTTTGCAATCCCCGCCGGTCCCACGGTCGGCAACTACAGGGCCGCGCGCAGGCGCAGCAGCAGCGACGCGACGGTGTCAGACAGCACTGGCAGTTGCTCGCCGGCATGGGCATGGTTGATCCGGTCCTGCAGCAGGCGCTCCAGGGCTTCTGCCTGCGGCCGGACCGGCCCGAAGAAGACCGGTGCATCGCCGCTCCCGATCAGCACCGTCGGAAAGTCGTCGACCTCCAGCGGATCGACCAGATCGGCCTGGTCTTCCACATCGACCCACTCGAAGCGCACCTGGGGGAAACGCGCCTGCACCTGGTCGAAACGGGACCGGAAATCACGGCACACGCCGCACCACTCGGCGCACAGGCAGACCAGGAGCAGGTCCGCACCGGCCTGCTTCACCGCTGGAGCCCCGGACCAGTGCCGGTGCTGACGCCAGGGGCCGGCAACAGCCGGCGAGCGGGCAGCCTCACAACGACCGCAAAAACGTTGCGCCGTCCTCGATGGCCCGCATGGCGAGCGGTTCGACGGCCGAATAATGCAGGAAGCCATGCAGCACGCCCTCGTAGACCTCCAGCCGGTGCGGCACGCCGCGTTCCTTGCAGAACTCCGCCAGCACCAACGAGTCGTCGCGCAGCGGGTCGTAGGCCACCGCCGCGATGAACGTCGGGGGCAGACCCGCCATGTCGGACTTCAGCAGATTGCTGCGCGGATGGTCGCGGTCCTGCTCGGTGGCGGTGTAGGCGTCGCGGTACTGGGCGGTGTCCTCGTCGCCCAGGCCGTCCAGGTCGGACCAACCGTATAGCCGGCGCGAGGCCGAGTCCTTCAGGCCATACCCGCCGTAATACAACAGCTGGGCACAGACCGCAGGCCCGCCCGCCGCCCGTGCGTCGAGCGTGGCACCCAGGCTCAGGTGGGCCCCGGCGGAATCGCCACCCACCGCGATACGCGTGGTGTCGAGCCCCCAGGCCTGGCCGTGCGCCGCCACATGCCGCAGCACCGCGAACACCTGGTCGGGCTGCACCGGGAACTTCTTCTCGGGCGCCAGCGTGTAGTCCACGGCCAGCACCGCCCAGCCGCTCAGCGTGGCCAGCAGGCGGCAGATCCGGTCATGGGTGTCCAGGTTGCCCAGCATGTAGCCGCCGCCATGGCAATACACCAGCACTGGCAGCGGTCGGTCGGTGGACGGCAGGTACAGGCGCAGTGGAACGGTCCCGTGCCCTGTGTCCAGCGCCAGATCGCGCACCGCCGGCAACCCGACCACCAGGCTGTTCCAGTACTCCCGCTCGTGGTTGTAGCCGGCGCGCAGGGTCGACAGCGGGTCCGCCGGGTCGGGCTTGAAGCTGGCGTATTGCTGGCGGCTGATCTCCAGCACCTGCAGTGTTTCGGGACGCAGGCGGCCACGGATGTCGACTTTGGGCATGGCGGCATTCTGCCAGCCGGCTGCTGGCAACTGGGTGGGCGGGGGAGAATCCGGCGCAAGCGCCATCCCGGCACGGCCCGGATCAGATGCCCCGGTGCGACGGGTCCTTGACACCACGCGACCTGCCTCCCATGGTAGTTTCCCCATCTGGCAAACCACGGCGTGGCGTGTAAACTGGTTTGCGAAGATTTCCATCCCAAGCGCCAGGCCGCCGGCCTGCCGAAACCCGTTCACCAGGAGAAACGATCCATGTCGCAGGAACTGAATTACCTCAGCCAACAGGTCGCGCTCGGCCGTGGCTCGCGCCGCGATTTCCTTGGCCGCGCGGCGGCACTGGGGCTGTCGGCAGCTGCAGCCAACGCCTTGCTGGCGACTGCGGCGCAAGCCGCCGGCCCGCGCAAGGGCGGCACGCTGAAGATCGGCCTGCAGGGCGGGGCCGCCACCGACAGCCTGGACCCGGCGCTGGCTGCCAACCAGGTCACCTTCAGCGTCAACCGCATGTGGGGCGAGGAACTGGTGCGGCTGTCGCCGACCGGACAGCTCCTGCCCTATCTGGCCACCGAATGGCGCTCCTCACCTGACGCCAAGGCCTGGGTGTTCAAGATCCGCAAGGGTGTGCAGTTCCACAACGGCAAGGAGATGAACGCCGACGACGTGGTGGCCACCATGCAGCGCCACAGCGGCCCCAATACCAAGTCGGGCGCCCTGGGCATCATGCGCGGCGTGGACTCCGTCACGCGCGACGGCGACACCGTGATCTTCACGCTCAAGGACGCCAGCGCCGACTTCCCCTACCTGCTGACCGACTACCACCTGTTGATCCAGCCGGGCGGCGGCAACGACAACCCGAAGGCCGCCATCGGCACCGGCCCGTACAAGATCGTCACCAACGAACCGGGAGTGCGTGTCATCGGCGAGCGCTTCAAGAACTACTGGGCCGCCAACACCCGCGGTCACGCGGAAACGGTCGAGCTCACCGTGCTCAACGACAGCACCGCCCGCACCGCTGCGCTGCAGAGCGGCCGGGTCAACATCATCAACCGCGTCGACCCCAAGGTGGTGGACCTGATCAAGCGTGCGCCCGGCGTCACCATCCAGAGCGCGTCGGGGCGCGGCCACTATGTGTTCATCGCCCATTGCAACACCGCGCCATTCAACAACCTCGACCTGCGCCTGGCGCTGAAATTCGCCATGGACCGCAAGGAGATGGTCGACAAGCTGCTGCGCGGCTTCGGCTCGATCGGCAACGACTTCCCGATCAATGCCAGCTACCCGCTCTTCACCCCCGTTCCGCAACGCGCGTTCGATACCGACAAGGCCGCCTTCCACTACAAGAAGTCGGGCCACAACGAGCCGATCCTGCTGCGCACGTCCGAAGTCGCCTTCCCCGGCGCGGTCGATGCGGCCCAGTTGTACCAGGCCACCTGCGCCAAGGCCGGCATCAAGATCGAGGTCAAGCGCGAGCCAGGCGACGGGTACTGGTCCAATGTCTGGAACAAGCAGCCTTTCTCCACCTCCTACTGGGGCGGCCGCGCGGTGCAGGACCAGATGTACTCCACCGCCTACATCACCGGCGCTGACTGGAACGACACCCGCTACTTCAACCCGGCCTTCGACAAGATGGTGGTTGCCGCCCGCGGTGAGCTCAACGCCACCAAGCGCAAGCAGATGTATGCCGACATGGCCCTGATCGTGCACAACGAAGGCGGCGTGATCGTCCCGATGTTCAACGACACCATCGACGCCACTGGCCCGAAGGTCGGCGGCTGGGTGAAAAACCCGAACGCCGAACTCATGGGTGGCATGGCCGCGTCCGAGTGCTGGCTCGAAGCCTGACAGCGCGCCCAGCGTAGCCGATGTCGTCAGCCTTGCTCAGGCAGGTGGCCCAACGCCTGCTGCTGGGTGTGTTCATGCTCGTGGGTGTCTCGGCACTCATTTTCGCCGGCACACAGATCTTGCCCGGCGACGTGGCGCAGGCCATCCTGGGCCAATCGGCCACACCCGAGGCGCTGGCCAACCTGCGCAAGGAGATGGGGTTGAACGAACCCGCCGTGACGCGCTACTTCCAGTGGTTCTCCAGCGCCATCACCGGCGACTTCGGCAAGTCGCTCTCCAACGGGCAGGACATCTCCTCGGCGCTGGGCAAGCGGTTGCAGAACACCCTGTTCCTGGCGGCCTGCTCCGCCGCAGTAGCGGTGCCCCTGGCCATCATGCTGGGTTTGATCGCGGTACGTTACCGCAACGGCTTCATCGACCGCCTGATCTCCGGGCTGGGCCTGGCGTCGACCTCGCTTCCGGCCTTCTTCGTCGGCTACGTGCTGATGTATTTCTTCGCAGTCAAGCTGCAATGGGTGACCAGCGTGTCGACCGTCTTCGATGGCATGCCATTGTCCGAACGGCTGGGCGCCATCGTGCTGCCGATGCTGGTGCTGACCACCGAGGTGCTGGCGCACATGATGCGCATGACCCGTGCGGCGGTGCTCAACGTGATGCAGTCCGCCTACATCGAAACGGCCGAACTCAAGGGGCTGAGCGGCTTTCAGGTCATCTACCGCCACGCCATGCCCAACGCGCTGGCACCGATCATCAACGTGGTGATGCTCAACCTGGCCTTCCTGGTCGTGGGCGTGGTGGTGGTGGAGGTGATCTTTGTCTACCCCGGCATGGGCCAGTACCTGGTCGACCATGTAGCCACGCGCGACGTGCCCGTCGTGCAGGCCTGTGCCCTGGTGTTTGCCACCGTCTACATCGGCATGAACATCATTGCCGACATCGCCGGGGTGCTCTCCAATCCGCGCCTGCGGCACCCGAAGTGAGGCGATAGCGATGGACTGGCGGCGCATCCCCCCTTCGGCCCTGATCGGTCTGGTACTGACGCTGGCGATCGTGGCCATCGCGGTATTCGCGCCCTGGATCGCCCCCTACCCGACCGGCACCGTGGTCGGCGATGTCTGGGCGCCGATGTCCGACAAGGCCCTGCTGGGCACCGACAACCTGGGCCGCGACCTGCTCTCGCGCATGATCCATGGCGCACGGGTCACGCTCATGATCGCTGGCGCGGCCACGG
>JANMZX010000268.1:0-8600 GCA_031383745.1 Rhodoferax sp.
GCACCACAGGGCAGTCGGCGCGTTCAGCGCTCGACCGCTCCAGCATGAGCCCCCGTCGGGCTGCGCCTGCCGCGACGCGCGCCACCGCCAACGCAAGGGATGCAGCATGGCGCAAGCGGCTTTTCCAACGCAGCGAACGTCCGCTTTGGGCCGAAAGCAGTCCATGCTACGGTTTGTGTAGCCTACCCTCGCCCCATCTATCGCCTTGTGCGGGAGCCCGACTCATGAACTCGACGACCGATGACGACGCCAAACTCGCCGTCGTGCGCGACATGGTGGCGGCCTGGCATGCCCGGGACTGGAAGAAGGTGGCAGACCTGTTCACCGAGGACGGCGTGTTGCATTCCATGATGGTCGAACCGGTGCGCGGCCGTGCCGCGATCGCGGCACGCATCGCCCACCTGGGCGCGGGCATCGAACGCATCACGCTGGACATCCGCCACCTCGGCGTGATCGACGGCACGGTGTTCATGGAGCGTGTCGACCGCTTCGTCTACATGGGCAAGACAGGGGCCGTTCCGGTGACCGGCGTGCTGGAGATCGAGGGTGACCGCGTCAAGGTCTGGCGCGAATACTACGACCGCCACATGCTGCTGCGCGAGATGGGCGTGGTCGAGGATTTTGCACACTCGGTACCACGGCCCGGCCAGGCTGCGGACTGACACCCGGCTCGCCCGCACCGTGCAGACACACATGTTCTGGGCCGCGGGCGACCTGAGCCAGCTCGAACGCCTGTGCATGGCGAGCTTTCTGCACCACGGCTACCGGCTCGCGCTGTGGACGTACGGCGGCATCACCAACGCGCCAGCAGGGGTGGAGTTGCGCGATGCGCGGGAGGTGCTGCCGCAATCGTCGCTGTTCCTCAATCGCCAGGGCTCGTACGCGGGATTCTCCGATCTGTTCCGCTATGCAGTGCTGCACCGCTATGGCGGCCTGTACACCGATACCGACGTCTATGCACTCCAGGCGCCGGCGCAATTGCCCGGCATTCCGTTCCTGGTGACAGAGCGGCAACCGCAGGACCGGGTGCAGGTCAACGGCAACGTGCTGTACAACCCGCGACCGGCGGCCGGCAACCTGGTCGACCTGGCTCTGGCCTATGCCGAGCGATTCCCGAAGGAGCACGTCGACTGGAGCGAGATCGGCCCGGCCCTGCTGACCGCGATCGTGAACATCCATCCCCGCCATGGCTTTGCGCTGATGCCGCCGGATTTTGCGAACGCGGTAGCGTGGTGGCATTGCCCGACAGCACTGCTGGCACCTGGCAACCTGCCGTCGGGCGCCGCGTTCATCCACCTGTACAACGAGACCTGGCGGCGCGCCGGCACCGACAAGAACGCGCCGTTTCCCGCCGGCAGCCTGCTGGCGCGGCTGGCAGGGCTATGCCAGTGAGCACCGCACGGCCGTACGGCGCCGCTGCCGCAGCAGCGCATCGCGCGCAGCCCGGCCTGCGAACCCCGTGACACCGGGAGCATGAACATGCCATCGGCCCCCAGCCTGTTACTCACCATGTTGTCCGGCAACCTGGGCGGTGCGCTGCTGACCTTTGCGTACTTCCGCTTCCTGGACCCCCTGGCCTTGTACGGCGTTGCGCCGCTGGGCATCTACGAAGCGCTGTACTTCGTGGTCGCGTTCTCGCTGCTGTTCGCGGTGGGGCGCAAGGTGACGGCACGCTGGGCCGGCCCCCTGATCCAGGCTGAAGGCGCGTTGCCGACAGGGCCGGCAGCGGCCGAACTGCGCCGCCGGGCCGTACTGGTGCCGGCTTTTTTGGCGCTGCTGACCTTCTCCGGCTGGCTGGCCTCGGCGCTGGTGTGGGGCGTCGGCTGGCCCCTGCTGACTGGGGACTTCCAGCTGGTCGGTGCGATCCGCCAGGGTTTCGGCATCGTCTTCGTATCGGGCGTGCTGGTGTCGTTGTTCATCTTCCTGGCCACCGAACGCATCTGGCGCAAGCGCCTGCCCGCCTTGTTCCCGCAGGGTGACCTCGAAGCCACCGGCGCGCCGCGGCTGCGCGTGCGCCACCGGCTGGTCGTGCTGTTCCTGGTGATGAGTGTGCTGCCGATGGCCGTCTTGTCGGTCGCCACGCTGGTGCGCGCCAACGCCCTGCTCGGTGCGGACGAGCAGTCGCATGCGGTCATCGTGCACAACCTGATGCTGGTGCAGGGCCTGCTGGCGACCGCCGGTCTGCTGGTGGCGCTGTGCCTGGCCGGTTACGTGGCCAGCAGCGTGGCCGGCCCGCTTCGCGAGCTGCAGGACTCCATGGCGGCGGTGGCGCAGGGGCGGCTGGATGTGTTGTGCCCGGTGGTGTCGAACGATGAACTCGGTGCGGTGAGCGAGGGCTTCAACCGCATGGTGGCCGGGCTGCGCGACCGGGAAACCATCCGCGAGACTTTCGGCCGGTACGTGAGCCCGGAGGTCCGGGACGAAATCCTGTCCGGCCGTGCCACGCCCCAGGGCAGCCAGCGCGAAGTGAGCATCCTGTTTGCCGACCTGCGCGACTTCACCGCCTGGGTCGAGTCCAGCCCGGCGGATGCGGTGGTGGCCGGGCTGAACGCGTATTTCACCGAGATGGATGCCGCCGTCCGCGCCCACGGCGGGCTGGTGCTGCAGTTCATCGGTGACGAGATCGAGGCGGTGTTCGGCGCACCGCTGTCCGACCCGCAGCACGCCGACAGGGCCGTCGCGGCGGCGCTCGACATGCAGGCCCGGCTCGAGGCCTGGAACTTCACGCGACGCGCACGCGGCGAACACGAACTGCGCCACGGCATCGGCATCCATTCCGGGACCGTGGTCGCCGGCAACATCGGCAGCCAGCAGCGCATGTCGTACGCGCTGGTCGGCGACGCGGTCAATGTGGCCTCGCGGATCGAGGCGCTGAACAAGCAGTTCGGCACCCAGATCCTGATCAGCAGCACGACGCGCGCCCTGCTGCGCGAAGACCGCAACCTGACGGCCATGCCCGCCGTGCGGGTCAAGGGCCGCGCTGCCGATGTGGAGGTGTTCAGCCTGCGGTAGGGCAGCCGGCGCAGCGCCCGCCCCGGGCCCTCAGGGCGGAATGCCCAGGCGCTCGACCGGTATGCCCAGGTAGGCGGCAGCCATGTCCGGCGCCAGGCCATAGGTGAGCGCGTGGTGTGCATCGCCGGCCTGGGTACGGCCCGAGCCACGCAAGGGGCTGAGCACCTGGAACGGGATCGCCACCGATTGGCCGTTGCTGCACGACAGGCTCGCCACGCCGCTGCTGGTGGCGGTCATGCGCAGGTCACCGAAACAGCTCAGGCCGGGGGCATCGACACTGTGCAGCTGCAGCGTGGCTTCCCGCGCGCGGGTGAAGCTGGCATGGCCCTGCAGCACGCGGCCTGCGAGCAGCGCCGACGCCGGCGCATTCGACGCGAATACCGCCAGCGCGGTCTCGTCGACCGTGGTGCAGGCGGCGATGCACAGCGCCAGGCATGCCACGACGCAACCCCTCGCCCGGCAGGAAGGCACAGCGGCGCGGGTGGATTCCATGGCCGCAGCGCCCCAGTTATCGAGGAAGCGCCGTGCCCAGCGCCCACTGCCGCGCGAGCAGGGCGGGAATCGCCTGGGCCTCCACCGGCCGGCTGAAATAGTAGCCCTGCAGGCTGGCGCAGGCCATCGACTTGAGCTCCTGCGCCTGCTCCAGCGTCTCCACGCCTTCGGCGGTCACGGTCAGCCCCAGGCTGTCGGCCATCACCAGGATGGCGCGCACGATGGCGCGGTTGTCGCCGTCCCCGGGCAGCCCGGTCACGAAACTGCGGTCGACCTTGAGTGTGTTCAGCGGCATGCGCTTGAGGTAGCTCAGCGAGGAGTAGCCGGTGCCGAAGTCGTCCAGGGCGATGCGCACCCCGTAGCTGCGAAACGCGTTCAGGGTGACCATGGTCGCGTCGGTGTCGGCCATCACCGCCCCCTCGGTCAGCTCGAGTTCGAGCAAGTCCGCAGCCAGCCCGCTTTGCGCCAGCGCATCCAGCACGATCGCCAGCAGCTCCGGATCCTTGAATTGCAGCGGCGACAGGTTCACCGCCAGCCGCACCGGCTGCCCCGGCTGCTGCCAGCGCGATGCATCCGCACAGGCAGTGCGCAGCACCCACTGGCCGATGTCCAGAATCAGTCCGCTGCGCTCGGCCACCGCGATGAAATCCAGCGGCGGCACCATGCCGTAGCCCGGCCGGGCCCAGCGGATCAGCGCCTCCACCACATGGATCCGCCCGGTCTCGACGTCCAGCAGGGGCTGGTAGGCGAGCCGGAATTCGCCGCGCTCCAGCGCGGTGCGCATGTCACCCTCGAGCTCCATGCGCTGCACCGCCACCTGGGTCAGTGCGGAACTGTAGAACTGGCAGTTGTCGCGACCCGAGTCCTTGGCGTGGTACATCGCGGTGTCGGCATGCTTGAGCAGGGTGGCGGCATCGGTGCCGTCGTCCGGGTACAGCGCGATGCCGATGCTGGCGGTCAGCAGCAGGTCCCGCCCTTCGAGCGCGTAGGGCCGGCGCATCAGCTCCAGGATGCGCCGCGACACCACCAGCGCGCCCTCCGGCCCCTTGAGGTCGAGGATCAGGGCGGTAAACTCGTCGCCGCCCAGTCGCGCGAATTCGACTTCGGAGCCGGGTTCGGCGCCACGCGTCTCGAGTTCGGCCGGGCGCGACACCAGGTCGGCCGGGCGCACCCCACGGCGCAGCCGGTTGGCGGCGCGCTGCAGAATCTGGTCACCCACGCTGTGTCCCAGGGTGTCGTTGATGTTCTTGAACCCGTCCAGGTCCATGAACAGCACGCCGAGCTGGGTTCCGCTGTGCAGGGCGCGCTTGATTTCGCGGTCCACCCGCTGCAGGAAGGACTGCCGGTTCGGCAGGCGGGTGAGGCCATCGAAGTAGGCCAGGCGCAGGATCTTCTTTTCCGCGTCCTTGCGTTCGGTGATGTCGCGCGACAACACGATGAATCGCGGTTCCTCGCCGTCCTGCGTGGCCTTGCGCGACACCGACAGCTCGAACCAGAAGGTGCCGCGGGGCAGGTCGAGCTCGAACTGCTTGCCGCTGGACGAGCCCTGCGCATGGGCCTCGTGCAGGGCTGCCAGGCAGGTGTGGGCCGCTTCGGGCGGCATCACCTCGTCCACGGTGCGCCCGAGCAGCTGTTCCACCGGCACCGCCAGCAGCTCCGAGCGTGGCGAATGGCATTCGAGGTGGCGCCCCTGCAGGTCCATCTCGAACAGCAGGTCCGGGATCGCCTGCAGGATCGCCGCGTTGCGGGCCTGCGCCGCGCCCAGGTCGACCAGCGTCTGGTGCCCGCGCAGCAGGTACTTGACGCGGTGCCCGATCAGGGCCCAGTTGATCGGCTTGGAGATGAAGTCGGTGGCGCCACTCTGGTAGGCGTGCTCCACCGACCCGACGTCGTCCATGCCGGTGACCATCAGGATCGGCAGCAGCCGGCCGACCTCGGCGCGCATCTGCACGCAGACCTCGAAACCGCTCATGTCGGGCATGTCGACATCGAGCATGACCATGTCGAAGCGCGCGGAGCCGAACAGGTGCAGCGCGTCGCGGCCGTCGCTGGCCAGGGTGACCGCAAATCCGGCCTTGTGCAGCGCCGCACGCATCAACACGCGCGCGCCGGCGTCATCATCGACGACGAGGATCTTCGCGGGGGGGCTCGTCATGACGTTTCCTTTTGCATCGCGTCGTACATCTCCTGCAGCTGCGCCACGGCGCGTTCGTGTTCGGCGCGCACACGCTCGACGATGGCGCGCGCCGCGTCCATGCGGCCCTCACGCGCCATCGCCTCGAGCTCACGGTAACACGCCGACAGGGTTTCGGCACCCACATTTGCCGCGCTCGACTTCAATCCATGGGCCGCATGGCCCAGCGCCTTGGCGTCATCCGATCCGATCGCCGCCTGCACCTGCGCCAGGCCCTTGCGCGCGGACTCCAGGAACTGGCCGAACACTTCTTGCGCCAACCCGGTGCCGCCAGCCGGATCGAGCTCGCGCAAGGTTTCGAGCACCGCCAGCTGGATGGCGGACGACGCCCGCTGCGGCTGTTCGGGCGCACGCGCGGATGGCATGGCGGGAACCGCCTCCCCCGCGTCGGGGGGTATGGGCTCCAGCCAGCGTGCGAGCACGTGGCGCAAGGCGGCCATGGTGTAGGGTTTGGCCAGGAAGGCGTCCATGCCGGCATCCAGGCAACGCTGCTCGTCCCCAGGCAGGGTGTTCGCCGTCAAGGCCACGACAGGCAGGCGCGCCTCGTGCGGGTCGGGCAGCCGACGGATCCGGGCCGTCGCCTCGAACCCGTCCATCACCGGCATCTGGCAGTCCATCAGCACGAGGTCGAAGCCCCCCTGCGGCACCCGCTCCAGCGCCTGCGCGCCGTCCGCAGCCACCACATACTGCACCCCCAGCCACTCGAGCATGGCCGCGGCAACCCGCTGGTTGACCGGGTTGTCCTCCACCAGCAGCACCCTGCCCTGCAGCTGGCTGGTGGCCGCCGGCAGCGCAGTGTGGGCCGCTGCCGGGTGCGGATCCCGCGACACCACACCCAGGACGACCCGCAACAGATCGGCCCGCCGCACCGGTTTGTGCAGGTGGCGCAGGATCCCGGCGGCCGCGCGCGCCTGCTGGCTGGCGTTGGCATAACTGGAGCTCAGCATCAGCAGGCGCGTCGCGGCCAGTGCCGGCTGCGCCTGGATCGCACGCGCCAGTTCCATGCCGTCCATCACCGGCATGTGCATGTCGAGGATCGCAAGCTCGAACGGCCGCCCGGCCTGCACCGCCTGCTCCATCAGGCGCAGGCCCTGGGGGCCGCCCTCGGCGCACTGGACCTGCATCTGCCACCCGGCCAGCTGCTGTTGCAGGATGTCGCGGTTGGTGCGGTTGTCGTCCACCACCAGCACGCGCACGGCCCGCAGATCGGCCGCGTCGACCGGTGTGGCGAAAGACTCGCTCGCCACCGGCAGGCGCAGATCGATGGTGAACCGGGCGCCCTGGCCGGGCGCGCTCTCTACGCCTATGCTGCCGCCCATCAGGCCGAGCAGCCGCCGGCAGATGGCCAGGCCCAGGCCGGTGCCCCCATATTCGCGGGTGGTGGACCCATCCGCCTGCGCGAAGTGGTCGAAGATCCGGTCGTGGTCCGCCGGGTCCAGGCCGATGCCGGTGTCCTCGACCGCGATGCGGACGGCCGCCACGGCGGTGTCGCGCTCCACCAGGGTGACCCGCACCACCACCTCGCCCTCGCGGGTGAACTTGACCGCATTGCCCACCAGGTTGGCGATCACCTGGCGCAGGCGAAACGGGTCGCCGCGCAGGGCCAGCACCGCATCGTGCGGCACGAACTGCGCCGCCAGTTCCAGCCCCTTGGCCTGCGCCGGGTGCGCGAACATGGACAACACATCCTCCACCACCTCGACCAGATTGAAGTCCGCCGCCTCCAGCTCCAGGTGGCCCGATTCGATCTTGGAGAAGTCCAGGATGTCGTTGATGACCCCCAGCAGGTGCTGACCCGACGCATGCACCGCATCGGCCCACAACTTCTGCTGCGGTTGCAGTCCGCTTGCCAGCAGCAGTTCGTTCATGCCCAGCACACCGTTCATCGGTGTGCGGATCTCATGGCTCATGGCGGCCAGGAATTCACTCTTGGCCGCGCTCGCGGCCTCGGCCTGCTCCTTGGCGCGCAGCAGGTCGACCGTCCGCTGCGCGACCTCGTCCTCGAGGTGGTCGCGCTGGGCGGCCAGCCGCTCGTCGCGCTCGGCCACCTGCCCCAGCATCGCATTGAAGCCGCCACCCAGCGCATCGATCTCGGCAATGCCGCTCGCCTGGGCGCGCAGGCTGTAGTCCGCCTCGTTGGACACCCTGGCCATCAGGCTGTTGAGCTCGTCCAGCGGCCGCAACACGGTGCCGTTGAGCCGGCGCACCAGGCGTCCGCTGAGGAACAGCGCCGCCAGCGCGGCGCACAGCGTCGCCAGCAATTGCCAGGCGGTCTGCCGGTACAGGCTGGCCGTGCCCACGGCCAGCGTCAGCCGGCCCAGCGTTTCCTTCTGGTAGGCCACCGGTTCACCGAGCATGATCCGGTCCGGGCGGAGCACCAGGTCGACAGCTTGGCCACGCGGGTCCACCGGCTCGACGCCGGAGCGCGCATAACGCGCGAACAAGACACCGTCGGCGGTGAACAGGCTGGCGACCAGTACGTCGGGTGAATTGCGCAGCGACTGCAGCAGTTCGTGCGCGGCCTTCGCATCCTGGAACGCCAGCGTACCGGCGGCGTTCTCACTCAGCACCCGGGCCTGCACCCGGCTGGTGTCGACCAGACCCTGCAGCCCCAGCGCCGCACTGGCGACCACCAGGATGAGCGTGACGATGCCGATGCCAGTCAACAGGGCCAGTCGGTTGATGCGGCGCAGCCGAGCGCCAAGCCGCGTCATTGCAGCACCTCCGTGGCCAGGCGCAGCAGCTTGGAGCTCAGCGTGAGCCGCGCGACGCGGGCGGCCTGCAGGTTGGCCTCGAAGCTCACCTTGTTCTGCACCACCGCCATATTGAGCATCACGCCCTGGCGCGCCGCGCCGGGGGTGTCGGCCACGGTGAGGGTCGGCCGGTCGCGCAGTTCCTCCAG
>JANMZX010000294.1:0-5411 GCA_031383745.1 Rhodoferax sp.
CAGGAACGCCGGATCGTCGTTGTTGTTGACCCACAGCCGGAACCAGGCGCACAGGTCCTTGATCTCGGCGCGGTCGAAGAAACTCTGTCCGCCCGACACCTTGTACGGTATCTGGGCTCGGCGCAGTGCCTGCTCGAACACGCGGGCCTGGTGGTTGGCGCGGTAGAGCACCGCGAAATCGCGGAACTCCTTGTGCTGCGTCTGCGCGCTGGCGCTGTCGGCGGTGCCGGCACGGGTGCTCTGGATGCGCGCCACCACACGTTCGGCTTCGTGTTCCTCATGGTCGGCATCGACCACACGCACCGGCTCGCCTTCGCCCAGGTCGCTCCACAGGTTCTTCGGGAACAGCTTGGGGTTGGGCCCGATCACGTTGTTGGCCGCGCGCAGGATGGCTCCGGTGGATCGGTAGTTCTGCTCCAGCTTGATCACCTTGAGCGCCGGGAAGTCGATCGGCAACTGGCGCAGGTTGTCCAGCGTGGCGCCGCGCCAGCCATAGATCGACTGGTCGTCGTCGCCCACGGCCGTGATGCGCGCGTCGGAGCGTTCCGTTCCGCCCACCAGGTGCTTGAGCAGGGCGTATTGCGTGGCGTTGGTGTCCTGGTATTCGTCCACCAGCACATGGCCCAGCGACGCCTGCCAGCGCTGGCGCACCTCGGGGTGCTCGGCCATCAGCTTGAGCGGCAGGCCCAGCAGATCGTCGAAATCGACGCTCTGGTAGGCCGTCAGGCGCTCCTCGTAACGCGCCATGATGCGCGCGGTGATGCGTTCGTTGTCGTCCACCGCCTGCGCCTCGGCCCCGCCGGCGTTCAGACCCATGTTCTTCCAGCGGCTGATGGCCCACTGCCACTGACGCGCGGTGGCGGCATCGGTGCTGCCGCCGCAGTCCTTCAGGATGCTGGTGATGTCGTCGGTGTCCAGGATCGAGAAGTTGGCCTTGAGCCCGAGCGCAGCGCCGTCCTGGCGCAGCATGCGCACGCCCAGTGCGTGGAAGGTGCAGATCAGCACGTCCTTCGCGGCGCGGCCGACCAGGCCCTTGGCGCGTTCGCGCATTTCCGCCGCCGCCTTGTTGGTGAAGGTGATGGCGGCGATGCGTCGGGCGTCCATGCCGGCCTGGATCAGGCGCGCGATCTTGTGGGTGATGACGCGCGTCTTGCCGGAGCCGGCGCCGGCCAGCACCAGGCATGGGCCGTGCATGTGGTTGACCGCTTCCTGCTGCGCGAGATTGAGGCCGGTGGAGACGGTGGAGGACATGCAGGCACTTTGAACTGGGAAGCGGCGAATGATACCGATGTGATCGTGCGAAAGGTCTTTTGGGGTCCACCGAACATTGGCTCCACCGGGCTGGGGGAAAATGCCGTGTGGTCCAAGTACTTCTCGTCACCTTCCCTTTCTTCGCGCTGGTGCTGGCCGGTTATGTTGCCGCGCACCGCAAGATGCTGCCCGTGGACGCCATCCCGGGCCTGAACACCTTCGTGCTGTTTTTTGCGCTGCCCTGCATGTTGTACCGGTTTGGCTCGACCACGCCGCTGGCCCAGTTGCTCGATGGTGCGCTGTTTTTCACTTACGCCTTCTGCGCGCTGGTGATGGTCGCCTTCGTGGTGGCGGTCAGCATGAACCGGCGTATCCGCTGGAACGACGCCGCCTTCGGTGCGCTGGTGGCCGCGTTTCCGAACACCGGTTTCATGGGTGTGCCGCTGCTGGTGGCCCTGCTGGGCGCGGCGGCGGCCGGCCCGGCGATCGTGACGATCGTGGTCGACATGCTGGTCACCACCTCGCTGTGTGTGGCCTTGTCTCGCCTGGACGGAGCCGACAAGCACGGGTTTTCGCATGCCGCAGGCCATGCATTGCGCGGCATGCTGGGTAACCCGATGCCCTGGGCCATCGTGCTGGGTGCGCTGGCCTCGGCGGTGCAACTGGAGCTGCCCCTGCCGGTGGCGCAGACCGTGACCCTGCTCGCCGACGCGGCCTCGCCGGTGGCGCTGTTCACCATTGGTGCGGTGCTGGCGCGGGCGCAGCTGCGTGTGCGCCCGGCCGACAGCCGCGCCATGCCCCTGCGCGATTTCGTGCCGGTCGCCGCCATCAAGCTGCTGGTGCACCCGCTGCTGGTGCTGCTGGCCGGTACGGCCGCGATCCAGCTCGGTGTGCCGCTGGACCGGTTCGCGCTCACGGTGGTGGTGCTGGTCGCGGCCCTGCCAAGTGCCAGCAACGTGTCCATGCTGGCCGAGAAGTTCGGCGCCGACAACGGGCGCATCGCGCGCATCATCCTGGTCTCCACGGCGGCGTCGTTCCTGAGTTTCTCGGCAGCCGTGTCGATGCTCGTGGGCAAGCCATGATCATCGTGAGGGCGCCAGACGAGGCCATGGCGAGTCCGGTGCTGCGGCACGGTGTTGCGGCGCGATCGCGCCAGCCCGTGGGCCGGGCCTGGCTCGCCGCCGCCGCCATCGGTCTGGCGTCCCTGGGCCTTGGCAGCGCGTGGTTGTGGCAGCACGAACAGGGCCGCGTGGCGCTGGCCCGCGAGCTGGCACTGCACCTGGCGAAGAGCCACGCACAGGTGCTGCAGCGCAACGTCGAACGCATGCTGTCGGCCAACCACGCGCTGGCTGCCATGGTGTGGGCCGGCAACGGGCGGGTCGACAACTTCGACGCGGCGGCGCGCGAGCTGCTGGTGGCGGATCCGCGCTTCCTGGCCTTGTCGATATCGCCCGGTGGCGTGGTCCAGCATGTGGTGCCGCGGGCTGGCAACGAGAAGCTGATCGGTTTCGACGCCCTGAACGATCCTGCGCAACGCGACGATGCGCGGTTTGCACGCGATACCGGTCGCCTGCGGGTGGCCGGGCCGATGGCGCTGGCACAGGGCGGGATTGGCGTGGTCAGCCGTCTGCCCGTCTTCATGCCGGATGCGACCGGGAAATCCCGCTTCTGGGGCTTCACCAACGTGACCTACCGCCTGGAAGACCTGTTGCAGGGGGTGGCCCTGGGTGACCTGAACCAGCAGGGCTACCACTACCAGCTGTGGCGCGTGCAGGCGGATTCCGGCGCCAGGCGCCTGATCGCCGCATCGTCCGACAACGTGGCCATGCTCCAGCCCGTGCGCTACAGCCTGGAGGTATCGGACAACGCCTGGAACCTGGACATGGTCCCGGTGGTTGGTTGGCACGATGGCGCTCGTCTGGGCTGGGCCGCGGGCGCCCTGGCGCTGGTGAGCCTGATGCTGGCCTACCTGGCCAAGCTGCTGGTCGACCAGTGGGCCAACCGGGCCTGGCTGGAATCCGAGGTGGCGGTGCGCACCGCCGAGATGCAGGCCACACAGGACCAGCTCACGTCGACCCTCGATGCGATCCGCGACCCGATGTTCGACGTCGACCTGCATGGCCGGATCCACGCGTACCGCGCCGCATCGGGTGGCGTGCTGGACGGCCTGGTGGAGGATCCGGTCGGCATGGACTTCCACGCGGTATTGCCCGATGCGCCGGCGCGGGTCGTCATGGAGGCCCTGCAGACGGCGCATCGCAAGGGGTATGCGCAGGGCGAACAGATGTCGGTGCGCATCGGCGACCACACGCGCTGGTTCGAGCTCTCGGTGGCGCGCAAGGCCGTCGCCGCAGGCGCGGCGCCGCGCTTCGTGGTGATGGTGCGCGACATCACCGGGCACAAGAAGGCCAAGCGCGAGGTGCGGCGCCTGGCGTTCTACGATCCGCTGACCGAACTGCCGAACCGCCGCCTGTTGCAGGACCGGCTGGAGCATGCACTGACCACGGCGGCGCGCAGCCAGCACCAGGGTGCCCTGCTGCTGATCGACCTGGACAATTTCAAGGCGCTCAACGACACGCTGGGCCACGACAAGGGCGACCTGCTGCTGCAGCAGGTGGCGCGCCGCCTGACGGCGTCGGTCCGGGATTGCGACACCGTCGCCCGGCTGGGCGGGGACGAGTTCGTGGTGCTGGTCGACGACCTGGGTGCCGGACAGGCGGAAGCGGTGGCCAATGCCACCGCCGTGGCGCAGAAGATCGTCGTGCTGCTGAACCAGCCCTATGACATCGCGGGGCGCGAGCACCGCAGCAGCACGAGTGTGGGGGTGTCGCTGTTCGGTGCCGGTACCGGCACGATGGAGGAAACGCTCAAGCGCTCCGATGTGGCGCTCTACCAGGCCAAATCGGCAGGGCGCAATACCCTGCGCTTCTTCGACCCCGACATGCAGGCCGCCGTCGAGGCCCGTGCCGCGCTCGAGGTCGACCTGCGCCAGGCACTGGCGCGTGACGAGTTTGCCCTGCACTACCAGCCGCAGGTCGGCCCCGACAACCTGGTGATCGGCGCGGAAGCCCTGCTGCGCTGGACCCACGCAGTGCGGGGGCCGGTGTCGCCGGGCGAGTTCATCCCGGTGGCCGAGCAATGCGGGCTGATCGGCGATCTGGGGCAGTGGGTGCTGGAGACCGCCTGCGCCCAGCTGCGCCGCTGGGCCGACGACCCCCTCTCGGCCTCGCTGACGCTGGCGGTCAACGTCAGTGTGCACCAGTTCCGCCAGTCCGACTTCGTGGCCCGCGTGCTGACGGCGGTCCAGCAGGCCGGGGCGAACCCGAACCAGCTCAAGCTCGAAATCACCGAAAGCATGTTTGTGCACGACCTCGAGGACATCATCACCAAGATGGTCGCCCTCAAGGCGCAGGGGGTGGGGTTTTCACTGGACGATTTCGGCACCGGGTATTCGTCGCTGAGTTACCTCAAGCGGCTGCCGCTGGACCAGCTCAAGATCGACCAGTCGTTTGTACGCGACGTGCTGACCGACCCCAACGACGCCGCGATCGCCCGCACCATCGTGGCGCTGGGCCAGAGCCTGGGCCTGGCGGTGATCGCCGAGGGTGTCGAGACGCGTGGCCAGCGCGACTTCCTGGCCGAGCATGGCTGCACCCATTGCCAGGGTTACCTGATCAGCCGCCCGCTGCCGGCACAGGAGTTCGACGCGTTCCTGCGCCATGCAGGTCTGTAACCCGTGGGGCGGCGAAGCCGTCGGCGAGGTCCGGTGGCCTGCGCGGCCACCCGCCGGCTGTCAGTTGCCCGCACTCTCCATGCGCCGGCGCGAGATCGCGCTCTCGAGCCAGCCGATCTGCATCTCGGGCACCGAGGCCAGCAGCAGGTCGGTGTAGTCGTCGAAGGGTGGCGTGAGCACCTCCGTCTTGGTGCCGTAGCGCACGATCTTTCCCTGGTACATCACGGCGATCGAGTCGGCAATCGCTTTCACGGTGGCCAGGTCGTGGGTGATGTACAGGTAGGCTACGCCTTCGATCTTCTGCAGGTTCATCAGCAGCTTGAGGATGCCGTCGGCCACCAGCGGGTCGAGCGCGCTGGTGGGTTCGTCGCAGATGATGAGTTTGGGTTTGGCGGCCAATGCCCGCGCGATGCAGACGCGTTGCTTC
>JANMZX010000577.1:0-37067 GCA_031383745.1 Rhodoferax sp.
CCAGCAGCATCTGCGTGTAGGGGTGTTTGGGCGCCTCGAACAACACGCGCGTCGGCGCCACCTCGGCCAGGCGGCCCAGGTACATCACACCGACGTCGTGCGACACGTAGTTGATCACCGCCAGGTTGTGGCTGATGAACAGGCAGGTCAGGCCAAGCTGCTCCTGCAGCCGGCGCAAGAGGTTCAGGATCTGTGCCTGCACCGACACGTCGAGCGCCGAGGTCGGTTCGTCGCAGACCAGGAAGGTCGGGTTGCCGGCCAATGCCCGGGCGATCGACACGCGCTGGCGCTGGCCACCCGAGAACTCGTGCGGAAACTTCGCCGCGTCGGCCGGCGCCAGCCCGACCTGGCGTAGCAGTTCATGCACGCGCGGCATCACCTGGGACTCGGGCAGCAGCTTCTGGAACCGGATCGGCTCGGCGATCGCGGTGCCCACGCGGTAACGCGGGTTGAGCGACGCATACGGGTCCTGGAAAATCATCTGGATGCGGTGGCCCTTCTGCGCCGCGTCCGCAAAACGGATGTCGCCGCTGGTGGGCGCATCGAGCCCGGCGATGATGCGTGCCAGTGTGGATTTGCCGCAGCCCGACTCGCCGACCAGGCTGAAGGTTTCGCCGCGCCGGATCTCGAAGCCGACACCGTCGATGGCCTTGACGGCGCGCACCGGGCCGCCGAGCTTGCCGCGCAGCAGGCCGTGGCCAACGGGGAAATGGCGTGTGATGCCGCGCACCGTCACGGCAGTGGCGCCGCCGGAGGCGTCCAGGCCGGTGTCGGACGCCTGATTGAGTACCGCATTCATGCTGCCACCTCCTGGCGCATCGGCAGCCAGCAGGCGACCTGGCGGCCTTGGTGCGCCTCGACGGCCGGACTGTGGGCCCGGCAGTGGTCCGTGGCGTCCGGGCAGCGCGGATGGAACGCGCAGCCGGTGGGTCGGGCGTTGAGCCGCGGCATGGCGCCGTCGATCTGCGCCAGCGGTCCGGTGGTTCTGGCCAGCGACGGTATGGCGCCCATCAGGCCGCGCGTGTAGGGATGCACCGGCGCACTGATCACGTCCTCCACGGCGCCGACTTCGACGATGCGTCCGGCGTACATCACGGCGACGCGGTCGGCGGTTTCGGCGATCACACCCATGTCGTGCGTGACCAGCAGCATCGCCGTGCCCTGTTCGCGGCACAGCTTCTTGAGCAGTTGCAGCACCTGCGCCTGGATCGACACGTCGAGCGCTGTCGTCGGTTCGTCGGCGACGATGAGTTTTGGCTCGGCGCACAGCGCCAGCGCGATCACGATACGCTGGCGCATGCCGCCGGAGAACTGGTGCGGGTAGGCGGTGAAACGCGCCTCGGGCGCCGGTATGCCCACGGCGCGCATCAGGCCGAGTGCGCGTTGCGTCGCCTCCTCCTGGCTCACCGGCAGGTGGGTGCGGATGGTCTCGATCAGCTGGTCGCCGATCTGCAGCAGCGGGTTGAGGCTCATCAGCGGATCCTGGAACACGGCGCCGATCTCCTTGCCGCGGATGCGGCGCATCTCGCGCTGCGACAGCTTGTCGATGCGCCGATCTTCCAGCCGGATCTCGCCGGCGGCCACGCGCCCCGGCGGGTCGAGCAACCCGAGGATGGCCATGCCGGTGAGCGACTTGCCGGCGCCGGATTCGCCCACGAATCCCAGGATTTCGCCCGGCGCGATCTCGAACGAAATGTCGTCCAGCGCCAGCAACAGACCGCGCCGCGTGGGTATCTCGACGCGCAGGCCCTGGACCCGCAGCAGGGGTGTGGTGGTCATGGTGGGGCTACTTGAGTTTTGGGTTGAAGACATCGCGCAGCCAGTCGCCGAGCAGGTTGATGGCCAGCACCAGGATCACCAGGCACACACCCGGCATCACGGTGACCCACCATTCGCCCGAGAACAGCACCTCGTTGCCGATGCGGATCAGCGTGCCGAGGGAGGGCGACGTGGGCGGCACGCCCAGACCCAGGAAGCTGAGCGTCGCCTCGGTCAGGATGCCCAGGCCCAGCGAGAGCGTGGCGATCACCAGCACCGGACCGAGCACGTTGGGCAGCACATGCTTGAACAGGATGCGCAGCGGGCCCATGCCGATCAGCCGTGCCGCGTGCACATAGTCCTTGGACTTCTCCACCAGCGTCGCACCGCGCACAGTGCGCGCGTATTGCACCCAGGTGGAAATGCCGATGGCGAAGATCACGACGAACAGCGCGATCTGCTCGTGCACCGAACGTGGCAGCAGCGCGCGCGACAGGCCGTCGATGAGCAGCGCCACCAGGATGGTCGGAAAGCTGAGTTGCATGTCGGCCAGGCGCATGATCAGGTTGTCGACGCGTCCGCCGGCATACCCGCTGACCAGCCCCAGCGTGACACCCACCACCAGCGCGAACAGCGTGGCGCAAAAACTCACCAGCAGCGAGATGCGCAGGCCATACATCAGCACCGACAGCAGGTCGCGCCCCTGGCCGTCCGTGCCCAGCGCAAAGCGCCACTGCCCGCCTTCGAGCCAGGCCGGTGGCAGCCGCGCATTCATCAGTTCCAGCGCGGCCGGGTCGAACGGATTCTGTGGCGCCAGCCAGGGCGCGAGCAGTGCCACCAGGAAGAACACCAGCAACACCGCTGCCGACACCATCGCGGTCGGCGAGCGTTTGAAGCTGAAGACGAAATCGCTGTCGAGGAACCGGTGCCAGGCGGTGGGCGGCGCGATTTGCGGCAATTGGGTGATGGAGTTCATGGCGGATAGGTCTGTGTGCTGGCCATAACAAACGCATGCTGTGGCCCTATTCCAGAAACACCGCGGAACCGGCTTTGCCGGGCCGCAGGTGTTGCCCCCTGCAAGGGGCTGAGGCCCGCGGCTCCAGGCCTGTCTGCACAGGCCTGGACGGGCAGAAGGGGCGCCGCCTCTGGCGGCGACACGTCTGGCGGAGCGACACAAAGTGCGCGAAGCCTGGGGGTGTGCAACATCACGCCAGCCTCACGCGGGGGTCGACCCAGAAGTACAACAGGTCCACCACCGCGTTGATGCTGACGAACAACAGTGCGATCAGCATCAGGTAGGCGGCGATCACCGGGATGTCGCTGAAGGTGATGGCCTGGATGATGAGCAGCCCGAGCCCAGGCCACTGGAAAACCGTTTCGGTGATGATCGAAAACGCGATCAGCGATCCCAGCTGCAGGCCGGCCACGGTGATCACCGGGATAAGCGTGTTCTTCAGCGCGTGGTGGAAATGGATCGAACGGTCCTGGATGCCGCGGGCACGGGCGAACTTGATGTAGTCGGTGCGCAGCACTTCCATCATCTCGGAGCGCACCAGCCGCATGAACAAGGTGAGCTGGAACAGCGCCAGCGTGATCGAGGGCATGATCAGCGACTTGATGCCCGAGACCGTCGCCAGGCCGGTGCTCCAGTTGCCGAAGCGCAGCACCTCACCCCGCCCGTAGGCCGGCAGCCAGTGCAGTTCGACCGAGAAGATCAGTATCAGGATGATGCCGGTCAGGAAGGACGGGATCGAGACCCCGACCAGCGACACCACCTGCATCGTCTGCGCGAGCCAGGAGTCGCGCTTGATGCCGGCATACACGCCCATCGGTATGCCCACGCCGAGCGCCAGCACTGCCGCACACAGGGCCAGCTCCAGCGTGGCCGGCACCCGCGAGAGCAACACGTGGCCCACGGGCTCGAGGTTGCGGTAGGAGATGCCGAACTCGCCCTGCATGGCCAGCCCCAGGTACTTGAAGAAGCGCCAGACCAGCGGCTGGTCCAGGCCGAGCGCGGCGCGCATCGCCTGCTTCTGTTCGCCAGTGGCGGTTTCACCGAGCAGGTTGTTCACCGGATCGCCGATGTAGGTGAACAGCAGGAAGGAGATGAAGGACACGCCGATCATCACCAGCAGGCCGTTCCACAGGCGTGTGGACAGGAAGCGGAACATGGGGATTTCCGATCAGGAAGGGTGCAGGCGGCCGTCCCGCAGCGGGATGGCGCGGCCTGCTCCGGGTTGGGAGGTGCGTGCGAGTGGTTGCGTCTGCCGGCTTACGGCGCGGTGACCAGCCACAGACGCAGTTGGTTGTCCGGCGCCTGTTTCAGGTCGGCGCCCTTGCGCGAGGCCCAGGTGATCGGCTGCTGGTGCAGCGGGATGTAGGTCACGTCGTTGCGGATGATGGCCGTGGCCTCCGCCATCAGCGCGACGCGCTTGGTGCTGTCGAGCTCGGAGGCGATCTTTGGCAGCACCGCGTCGAACGCCGGGTTGGAGTAGCCGCCGGCGTTCAGGCCGCCTTCGGTCTTGGTGCGGGTGGCGGCCACATCGGAGAGCAGTGCGTAGGAGTCGGCCATCGGCAGGCCGGCGTGTCCGATCATGTAGAGCGAGATGTCCTGGGCGTTGAGGCGCACGTTCCATTTCGCCACCGGTTCGATCTGCGGCGTGATCTTGACGCCGACCCGCCCCAGCATCGAGATGATCGCCAGGCAGATCTGCTCGTCGTATACATAACGGTTGTTCGGGCACTGCATGCCGACCGTGAAACCGTTCGGGTAGCCGGCGTCGGCCAGCAGCTTCTTGGACGCCTCGGGGTCGAAGGGCAGCAGGCGGGTGTTGAGCGACTTGGGTGCGCCGTTGAGCTGCGGCGACAACACCATGCCGGCCGGCCAGGACACGCCGCGCATCACCGAGCGCTTGATGCCTTCGACGTCGATCGCCTGGTACAGCGCCTTGCGCACGCGGATGTCCTTGAACGGGTTCTTGCCCTTCACGTCGGAGTACAGCAGTTCGTCGCGGAACTGGTCCATGCCCAGGAAGATCGTGCGCAGTTCCGGGCCCTGCACCACGGCGAAGTTGCCCGAACTGTTGATGCGCGCAACGTCCTGCAGAGGCACGTTGACGGTGGCGTCGAGGGCGCCGGACAGCAGCGAGGAGGTCCGGGTGGCGTCCGACTGGATCGGCGTGAAGTTGATTTCGGTCAGGTTGTGTTTGGGCTTGTCCCACCAGCCGGCGAAGGGCACCATCACCGTCTTCACGTCCACTTCGCGCGACTTGAGCATGAAGGGCCCGGTGCCGTTGGCGTTGCGGTTGGCGAAGTTTTCCTTCTTCTGCTGCAGGTCGCTGGCCTCCTTGGCATTGTTGGCCTCGCACCAGGCCTTGCTCATCACCGTCAGGTTCAGCAGCTCGTTGGCCAGCAGGGGGAACGGCGCCTTGGTTTCCACGTCGACCGTGAAGGCGTCGACCTTGCGCACATCCTTCACATTGCCCAGGTTGAGCTTGGATATGGAGCCTGGTGACTGGATGCGCTGCCAGCTGAACACCACGTCGTCGGCCGTCATGGCGTCGCCGTTGTGGAACTTGACATTGCGGCGCAGCTTGAAGCGCCATACCGTGGGGCTGGTCACCTGCCAGGATTCGGCCAGTGCCGGCTCGATCTCCATCTTCTCGTTGAACCGCACCATCGCCTCGTAGATGTTGTTCATGAACGAATTGGTGAACGAGTTGTTCGTCGAATACGGGTCCATGGACAACGCGTCTGCAGACGCCGCCCAGGTGAAGGTCTTGGCCTCGACTCCGGAGGCTGCGAAGGCGATGGAGAGGGCCAGGCTGAGTGCCAGCATGTGTTTTTTCATGGAACGAACTCCTTGGGTGGTGGAAGTGGGGTGGACGATGGAACGACTCAGGGGGCTACTGCGGCCTTGCGCCGACGCGTCGGTGCCGCCGTCGACGCGGTGGGCGCGGGGGCTTGGGCTCCCGGCAGCAGGCCCAGGGCCTGTGCCAGATCGATTTCTGCAGGCAGCTCTTCGCCCAGACGAAGCTGGCGCTCACAACCCAGCAGATGCTCGTCCATCAGGTGCTCGGCCTTGGCGTAGTCGCCGGCTTCGATCGCATCGAGGATCTCCAGGTGCTCATGCACCGAGCAGGTGTTGGTGCCGGGAACGTCGTACAGCGCGGTCATCAGCGAGGTTTGCGACACGACGCGCTTGAGGTGCTGCTCCAGCGCAGCGTTGCCGGTTGCGCTGGCGAGGTCGAGGTGGAACTTGCCCGCGAGCCGGATATAGCGACCGGTATCGCCGACACGGTTGGCCTCGCGTTCGTCGGCCACCTGCAGGCGGACCGCTCGCAGCCAGGGATGGCGCGCGGACTTGGCGAGATTGCGCACCACGCCGGCTTCGAGGATGCGCCGCAGCCCGTAGACGTCGCGCGTCAGCTCGACCGACGGGGATGCCACGAACGCGCCCCGGTTCGGGACCAGATCCACCAACTGCTCGGTGGCCATCCGGTCCAGCACCTTGCGGATCACGCCGCGCGTAACGCCGTAGATGCGGCACAGGTCGGCTTCCGGCAACTTGGTGCCCGGGCGCACCCGGTGTTCATAGATCGCCTGCGTCAACTGCTTCTGGATGCGCGATTCGTCGCTTTCGTCCAGGCTCGATGCCCCCGGCCCGGGGCCCGGGTCGAGCGCATCGTGGGAACTGGATCGCAAGGCGTTCATGGTGGCTGGCGAGATGGGTAAGAGCGCGATTGTGAACAAATAGATTTATTTGTCAACACAATATCAAATTAATTTGGCATGTATTGTTAACAATCCGTTCTAGGCATCATCGACATAGCTGCGTCCAGCCGAACCGTGTTGCCCGCAGTTCTCCGGCCTGCGACGCAATTTGTGTGCCGCAATTGCTGCGTAACGATGGGGCGGCACCGGCACGCGTTGCGCCCTGTGTCACCTGCCCGTTGACGGAATCGGCCGCAGTTGTACACAATCCTGGTGCCATGTGCATGCATTCGGTGCGCGTGCCGGATCCAGGCATGGCACGATCCCTGCACTGGCGGTGAAGCTGCCCGTTATGTGCAGCTCTTCTTGTTCATAAGGACTGCCTCCCATGACCCATTGCTCCCTGCCTTCGGCGTTGTCGCGCCGCGCGGCCCTCCGATCCCTGGCTGGCGCAGCCGCAGCCCTGGCCCTGCCTGCCTGGGCCGCGTGGCCGGACAAGCCGATCAAGATCGTGGTGACCTTCCCTCCGGGCGGTGCCAGCGACATCGTCGCCCGCGTGATGGCCGAACAGCTGGCCAGAAAACTCGGCCAGCCGGTCGTGGTCGACAACCGGCCCGGAGCCGGTGGCAGCGTGGGTGGAGCCCTGGTGGTGCAGTCCCCGGCCGACGGCTACACCTTGATGCTGTCCAATTCGACACCCGTGTCGATTGGGCCATTCGCGCTGGACAAGCTGCCCTACGACCCGGTGGAGGGTTTCACCCATATCGCGTCGATCGGCGCTGCGCCCTGTGTCGTCATGGCCAATCCGGCTGCCGGCCTGCGCACGCTGACCGATGTGGAGGCCCAGGCGCGCAAGGCGGGCCGACTCGATTTCGGGTCGGGCGGCCCAGCGTCGATCGGCCACATCTATGGCGAACTGATGAAAAAGGAGCTGGGGCTGAATCTGGTGCATGTGCCCTACCGCGGTGGCGCTCCCATGACCACCGACCTGATCTCCGGGGTGATCCCGATCGGCATCGATGTATTGACCGCCTACCTGCCGTTTTTCAAGACCGGCCAGCTGGTGCCGCTCGCCGTCACCTCGGCCGCCCGTTCGCCGCTGGTACCCGACGTGCCCAGCGTCGCCGAACTGCGCAGCTACCGCAAGCTGGTGCTGGACAACTTCTTCGGTATCTCGGGCCCGGCAAAAATGCCGGCCGACGTGGTGGCGCGCATCAACAGCGCCACCAACGAGGTACTGGCCCAGCCGGACATCCGCAAGCGCATGCTCGACCTCGGGATCACCGTCACGCCCGGCACCCCGGCGGCGTTCACCGGGTATGTGCGCGACCAGGTCGGCGCCCTGGCGCCGACCGTCAAGGCCGCCGGGGTCAAGCTGTGAGACTGGCCAGACTGTTCCACTGGCACCGGTTGCATGCGCGCTCTGCTGTTGGTGGTCGTTCTTCTGGCGCAGGGTGTCGTGCCGGCCGCTGAGCCGCCTGGCAAGACGCGGGACGCCACGGCCGATGCCGCCTGCCATGCGTCGGCGCGTGCCGCCATGCAGCGCCGAACCCGGGTGGCGGCGTATTACGACCTGAAGCTGGCGCTGGTCGACGGCACGGTCTGGGAGTGGCGCACCGGGCAGTCGCCACGGCCGGTTGTGCGGGCAGCGGTGCAGGTGGCGGTCGCCGGCGGTCGCGGCTACGCGGTCGACTCCAGCCGGCGCCTGATCGGGTGGAACGCCGGGTCGCTGCGCAGTGCGGTCCTGCTCGACGACGCCGTCTGGATGGCCGCAGGCGACAGCGGCCTGTTCGCCATCCGCTGTGACGGCAGCCTGTGGTGGCGCGAGGCCTCGGTGGTCGCGTGGCAACGCGTGGCCGACAGCGCCGTTCACGGCTGGATTGGCGACGGCGCGGACTACTACGTCGACCCCGCCGGCGGCCTGCACGTGCGCGGCAAGGCGCACCGCGGCCAGTACGGCGACGGGCGGCTCACCGAAGCTGCAACCTGGACCCGCGTGGCCACCGATGCGCTCGCCGTCGTAGCGCATACGGGCCATGCGCTGTATCTGCGGCGCGACGGCACGGTGCTCGGCACCGGTGGCAACCGGTTCGGGCCACTGGGACCGCATGGGTACGGCGACAAGGCCGACGTCTGGGGCCCGATCTTCACCGGGGCCAGCCACATCGCGACCGGCAGCCGGCACAGCCTGGCGCTCCGGGGGGACGGTTCCCTGTGGATCTGGGGTGCGGCCGAAGGGCTGCAGCCGCGCCAGGTGCTGGTCGGCGTGGTGGCTGCCAGCGGGGGGCTCGAGGACAGCGTGGCGCTGACGGGTGACGGCTCGGTCTGGAACTGGGGCCTGGGGCAAGCGCCGGTACGTCTGACATTGGCACCGTAGCCGCGCCGCCCGGGTCAACCGGGATGCACCACCACCAGCCAGGCGCTGGCGACCGTCTTGGCCGGGTTGCGGATCACATGCGGCCGGTCCGCGGCATAACGCGCGGTATCGCCGCCCTTGACGCGTTGCTGCTCAGCGCCCGAGCCCACCTCGAGCGTGCCGGACAACACCGTCAGGTGTTCCATCGTGCCGTCTTCATGGGCCTGGGATTCGAGTGCCCCGCCACCTTGCAGGGTCAGTGCGTACCACTCGAACTGCCCGGCCAGCTCGATCGGCCCCAGGATGCGAAGTTCGCACGAGCCGTCGGGATTGCGCAGCGAGGGCGTGGCATGCACCGGCACGACGGAGATGGCCGGCGCCGCCGGAGGCGCACCGCCGCCGAGCAGGTCGCCCAGCGGCACCCCCAGGGCGTTGGCCAGGCGCCATACCACCGCCACCGTCGGGTTGGCCTGCGCTCGCTCGATCTGTGACAGCATCGACTTGGATACCCCGGCCATGCGCGACAGTTCGTCGAGCGACAGCGACCGGGCCTGGCGCAGGGCGGCCAGCGTATCGCCCACGCGCGGCGGTTCGGCGGAGGCAGGATGGCGTGCGGGACGGGCGTTCATGGAGTCATTCGATATATTGCATTTGCGTTCGATATACTGCACAATTGCAAAAATACCGACCCCGTCATTGTGCCCGACAACCTGTTTCAACGGAGATGAAAATGACCAGCCAACCGGATTTCTACCGCCACCTCGCACAGGAACTCCAGGGCATCCGCGATGCCGGCCTGTACAAGGCCGAGCGCATCATCGCCACCCCGCAGGGCGCGCATGTCCGCACGCTGGCGGCGGACGGAACCCAGCGCGACGTGCTCAACATGTGTGCCAACAACTACCTCGGCCTGTCCTCGCATCCCCAGGTGGTGGAGGCGGCGCACGAGGCCCTGCGCACCCATGGCTACGGTTTGAGTTCGGTGCGTTTCATCTGCGGCACGCAGGATCTGCACAAGACACTCGAGGCGCGCCTGTCGCGGTTTCTCGGCACCGAGGACACCATCCTGTATGCCGCCGCCTTCGATGCCAACGGCGGGCTGTTCGAGCCGCTGCTGGGCGAGGACGACGCGGTCATCAGCGACGAGCTCAACCACGCATCCATCATCGACGGCATCCGCCTGTGCAAGGCGCGGCGCTACCGGTACAAGCACAACGACATGGCCGACCTGGAGCGCTGCCTGCAGCAGGCTGCGGGCGAGGGTGCACGCTTCAAGCTGGTGTTCACCGATGGCGTGTTCTCTATGGATGGCACGGTGGCGCAGCTCGACACCATGCGCGTCATCTGCGACGCGCACGGCGCCCTGCTGGGTGTGGACGAGTGCCATGCCAGCGGCTTCATGGGCGCCACCGGCCGGGGCACCCATGAACACCGGGGTGTGTTCGGCAGGATCGACATCATTACTGGCACACTCGGCAAGGCGCTGGGCGGCGCCTCGGGCGGTTTCACCAGCGGCCGGCGGGAGGTGGTCGAACTGCTGCGCCAGCGTTCGCGCCCCTACCTGTTCTCGAACACCGTCGCCCCCAGCATCGTGGGCGCCTCGATCGCCGTGCTCGACCTGCTGGAGGGCTCCACCGCGCTGCGCGACAAGCTGGCCGAGAACACCCGCATCTTCCGCGCCGCCATCAGCGCCGCCGGCTTCGCCATCAAGCCCGGCGAGCACCCGATCGTCCCGATCATGGTCTTTGATGCGGCGCGCGCGCAGCAGCTCGCCGCGCGCCTGCTGGAGCTGGGCGTCTATGCCGTCGGCTTTTTCTTCCCCGTGGTGGCCAAGGGGCAGGCGCGTATCCGCGTGCAGCTCAGCGCGGCCCACGAGCGCGCCGACATCGACCGCGCCGTCGCCGCATTCACCCAGGCCGGGCGCGAGCTCGGCCTGATCCCGTGAGGGCCCGGCCATGGACACCCGCATCCTGATCATCGGTGCCAACGGGCAGATCGGCACCGAACTGACCCATGCGCTGGTGCTGCGCCACGGCGCCGACGCCGTGGTGACCAGCGACCTCGCACCGGTGGGCCGGGTGCTCGGTGTGCACCACGAGGCGCTCGACGCCACCGAGTCCGGCGCGCTGACCGAACTGGTCGAGCGTCTGCGCATCAGCCAGATCTATCTGCTGGCGGCAGCCCTGTCGGCCCGCGGCGAGCAACACCCCAAGTGGGCCTGGGACCTGAACATGAAGGGGCTGCTCAACGTGCTGGAGATCGCCCGCACCCACAAGCTGCAGCGGGTGTTCTGGCCAAGCTCGATCGCCGCCTTCGGCCCGTCCACACCGCGCGACCATACGCCGCAGAAAACCGTGATGGACCCTACCACCGTGTACGGCATTTCCAAACTCGCCGGCGAAGGCTGGTGCGCGTGGTACCACCGCACCCATGGCGTCGATGTGCGCAGCCTGCGCTACCCGGGGCTGATCAGCTGGAAGACGCCGCCCGGCGGCGGTACCACGGACTACGCGATCGAGATCTTCCACGCAGCCATCAAGACCGGCCGTTACACCAGCTTCCTGGCGGCAGACACGGCCCTGCCGATGATGTACATGCCCGACGCGATCCGCGCCACGCTGGAGCTGATGGAGGCGCCCGCCGCGTCGGTGCGCGAGCGCCAGTCGTACAACCTGTCCGGCATCAGCTTCACGCCGGTGCAGATCGCTGCGGCCATCGCCCGCCAGGTGCCGGGGTTTTCGCTGCAGTGCGAGCCCGACTTTCGCCAGGCGATCGCCGACAGCTGGCCACGCTCGATCGACGACAGTGCCGCGCGCGTGGACTGGGGCTGGCAGCCGCACTACGACCTCGACGCGATGGTGGCGGACATGCTGGCGAATCTGCGGCAAATGCTGGCCGCTTGACGACCCCGTTGGCAGCGGGTGCCGCCGCCATGGCCGCGACAGGCCGCTCGCGTGGCGGCGCTACCGAAGCCCGATAGACTTGCTGCCATCGTTGTTCGGCATTGCACCGGGGAGGGTGAACCACCATGCGCGTCAGACTTGTTTTCTGGGTCGCCGTCGCCGTCCTGCTGGCGGGTTGCGGCGCCACCGTGCAGAACCCGGTGACCGGCCAGAAGGAGCGCACCGTCCTGGACGAAAAGGCCGAGCTCGCGCTGGGCCAGCGCGAGCACCAGCAGGTGCTCCAGGAGTACCCGGTCTACGCCCATGCGGGCGTGCAGGCGTATGTGAACGCGCTGGGTCAGCGCCTTGCCAAGCTGTCGCACCGCAGCGATCTGGAGTGGCATTTCACCGTGCTCGACAGCCCCGAGATCAACGCGTTTGCCCTGCCGGGCGGGTTTGTCTACATCACGCGCGGGATCATGGCCTACCTGGACAGCGAGGCCGAACTCGCCGGCGTGATGGGCCACGAGATCGGCCATGTGACGGCGCGCCACGGGGCGCAGCGTGCAACGCGCCAGCAGGACGCGGGCCTGGGCGTGCTGGCGGCCAGCGTGCTGGGCGCCGTGCTCGAAAGCCGCGGTGTAGGTGGTGCTGGCCGCGTGGCCAGCGAGGTGTCGCAGGTGGCCGCCGCCGGGTATGTGGCCTCGTATGGCCGCGAGCAGGAACTGCAGGCCGACGGCCTGGGCGCGGAGTACCTGGCGCGCAGCCAGTTCGCGCCGCAGACGATGGTGCATGTGATCCGCGTGCTCAAGGACCAGGAGCAGTTTGCCGCCGACCAGGCCCGCGCCCAGGGGCGTCCGGTTCCTGCCGGCAGCAACTGGCTGGCCTCGCACCCCAGCAACGACCAGCGCCTGCAGGCGATCACCAGCCTGGCCGCGCAGTACCGCAACCAGGCGGCGGACGACGGGCGCGCGCGTTACCTGCAGGCGATCGACGGGCTGCACTTCGGCGAAAGCGCTGCCCAGGGCCTGACCCGCGGACGCAACTTCTACCATGCCGGCCTCGATCTGGCACTGACCGCGCCGGTGCAATGGACGGTGCAGAACGGCGCAGACCGCGTCGTGCTGGTGAACGCGGCGCGCGACGCGGGGCTGGTCGTACGTCTGGTGCCGGCCCAATGGGGCGCCAACCACGACGAGATCATCCGTCAGGCTTTCCAGCCGCGCTCAGGCCGCACCGAGCGGCTGGTGATCAATGGTTTGCCGGCCACGCAGTTCACCGGGGTGCGCGCCAACGCACAAGGCCAGCCGGAGCCGCTGGTGGCGACGGTGGTGTCTGGCCCCGGCAACAACCGTTTCGTGCTGGTATGGGGCGCGCGTGACGCCGCAGCCCTGCAGCGCGCGCGCACCGAACTGCAGCAGGCGCAGGACTCCTTTCGCGCGCTGACTGCTGCCGACCGGGCGGCGGCGCGGCCCTGGGTGCTGCGCACGGCCGCCTTTCCGGCCGGTGGATTCGCCGAGCTCGCCCGCCGCTCGCCGCTTGAGAGCGCACCGGCGCATCTGCGGCTGCTCAACGGCGTGTACGGCGGGGGCGAGCCGCGCCCCGGGCAACGGGTGAAGGTGGTCGAGCCGCAGCCCTGAACGACCTGCCCCGGCGGCGGCGGGCTGTGCTCCTTCTGCAGGAGGATGACGTACACACCACGCGCGCCTACGATCGGCTGTGTGGTTGCTGGCGACGCGATCTGGTGTTGCCGGGGCAACACATGCAGACGCCCTGTCGTGCGGCATCGGGCTCACGACCGCCGCGGTCGACGCCATACCCGCACGCAGCACGAACCCGGCACCGGCACGACAATGGCAACGCATTCACTCAGGGGCACGCGAGATGGCCAGTTATGACTTTGATCTGTTCGTGATCGGTGGCGGCAGCGGGGGCGTGCGCGCCGCCCGCATGGCGGCCCAGCGTGGAGCGCGCGTGGGGCTGGCCGAGCAGCGCGGCACAGAAGGCCTGGGGGGCACCTGCGTCAACGTCGGTTGCATCCCCAAGAAACTGTACAGTTACGCGGCGCACTTCGCGGAAGGTTTCGAGGAGAGCCACGGTTTCGGCTGGGTCGGAGCCGCGCCGCGTTTCGACTGGCCGCTGCTCAAGGCGAACCGGCGCCGCGAGATCAGCCGGCTCAATGGTGTCTACCAGAACCTGCTCACCGGCGCCGGCGTGACCGTGATGAACGCGCACGCCCGGCTGACCGGCCCGAACAGCCTGATGGTGGGCAACGAGGAGTGGCGCGCCCGCTGCATCCTGATCGCCACCGGCGGCCAGCCGTTTGTTCCCGATGTGCCGGGCGCGGAATTCGCCAGCGTCTCGGACGCGATGTTCGACCTCGAACCGTTTCCCCAGCGCCTGCTGGTAGTCGGCGGTGGGTATATCGCCTGCGAGTTTGCATCGATCTTCCGCGGTTTGGGCGCCGCGGTCACGCAGTTCTACCGGGGTGAACAGATCCTGCGCGGATTCGACGAGGACGTGCGCCAGTTCATCGCCACCGAAATGCGCAAGAAGGGGGTGGACCTGCGCCTGGGTGCGGACGTGGCGCGTATTTCGCGCACCGCGGGCGGGCTCGAGGTGGAGGTGAATGCCCCGGGGCCGAAGTCCGCGCCACTGCTGGTGGACACCGTGCTGTACGCCACCGGGCGCGTGCCGCGGGTTCAGGGCCTGGGCCTGGAAGCAGTCGGTGTGGCGCAGCGCGACGATGGCGCGATCATCGTCAACGCCCACTACCAGACCTCGGTGCCCACCATCTACGCGCTGGGCGATGTGACGCACCGCGTGCAGCTGACGCCAGTGGCGCTGGGTGAGGCCATGGTCGTGGTCGACCGCCTGTTTCCGCCGCCCGGCAAGACCCCGCGCAGCATGAGTTACGAGTACATCCCCACGGCGGTGTTCACGCACCCGAACATCGGCACGGTCGGATTCTCCGAGGCCGACGCCCGGGCCCGGTTCGGCAAGGTGACGATATTTCGCAGCGAGTTCAAGCCACTCAAGCATACGCTGAGCGGCAGCAGCGAACGCACGCTGATGAAGCTGGTGGTGGAGGACGCGACCGACCGCGTGGTGGGCCTGCACATGGTCGGCCCGGATGCGGGTGAGGTGGTTCAGGGCTTCGCGGTGGCCATGAAGGCCGGTGCCACCAAGGCGGTGTTCGACAGCACCATTGGCATCCACCCGACCGCCGCGGAAGAGTTCGTCACCATGCGCGAACCCGCGCGTTCCAGCGGCTGAACGCCGTCGCCGCACGCCCGCGGCGCCGTGTCAATGCGTCAGAACGTGCCGGGGTAGGCCCCGCCGTCGGCCAGGATGTTCTGGCCGGTGATGTAGCTGGCGTGCTGGCTGCACAGAAAGGCGCAGATCGCGCCGAACTCCTGCGGCCTGCCGAAGCGCTTGGCGGGGATGGTCTTGCTGCGGGCTTCCAGCAGGGTCTCGACACTCTGGCCGGTCTTCCTGGCGGCACCTTCCACCGTGACACGCAGGCGGTCGGTATCGAAGGCACCCGGCAGCAGGTTGTTGATGGTGACGTTGGCACTGGCCAGGCTGCTGCGCGCCACGCCCGCGACGAAACCGGTCAGCCCGCTGCGTGCGCCATTGCTCAGGCCCAGCACGTCGATGGGTGCCTTGACCGAGCCCGAAGTGATGTTGACGACGCGACCGAAACCACGTGCGGCCATGCCATCCACCGTGGCCTTGATCAGCTCGATCGGGGTCAGCATGTTGGCGTCCAGGGCTTTGATCCAGGCGTCCCTTTCCCAATCACGGAAGTCGCCCGGCGGGGGGCCGCCAGCGTTGTTGACCACGATGTCGAAGGCGCTGCCCGGCCCGCCCGCAACCGCGAACGCCGCCGCCCGACCAGCCGTGGTGGTGATGTCGGCCGCCACCGCGACGACACTGGCTGCCCCGGGCAAGCTGCGCAGTGCCGACGCGGCCTGCTCCAGCACCTCGGTACCGCGCGCCACGATCACGACGTTGACGCCCTCCGCCGCCAGCGCCTGCGCGCAGCCCAGGCCGAGGCCCTTGCTCGCGCCGCATACCAGGGCCCATCGGCCCGCGATTCCCAGATCCATGTGTATCCTCCTAGTGGGGCAGGGCCTTGAGCGCCTGTGCCACGAAAACGCAGTTGTCGAACTGCTTGCGCCGAAATGTCCAGCCCAGCCGTACGATAACAGCCTCGCGCGACGGCACCATGGCCAGCACCTGCCCCCAGTGGCCGCTCATCGCGATGGTGTCTGGAGGCAGCCCGTGGCCCTTGCATTCGCCGTGTTCCGGGTCGCCGATGCGCCAGGTCTGCGCGCCATATCCGCGGCCTTCGCCTTGCGCCGTGGCGGGCGCCATGGCAAACGCCAGCCATCCGGGTGGCAGCACCTGTTGCGTGCCCCAACGACCATCGGACAACATCAGCTGGCCCAGCCGGGCCCAGTCGCCCACGCTGGCCCAAAGGTAGGACGAGGCCACCCAGTTGCCGGCGGTGTCGCTTTCCAGCACCGCCGTGCGCGCACCGATCGGGCCAAACAGCGCCTGGGCCGGATAGGCCCAGTAGTCGGCATCGCTGGGCAGGCGCGAACGGTCGATGGCGGCCAGCAGGTTGGCGGTCTGGCTCAGGTAGCGCCAACGCGTGGCGGGCGCGGCTTCCGCTTTGGCTGCAGCAGCAAACGCCGGTGCGTCGGCATGGCCCCACAACATGCGCGGCACCGAGCCCCAGGGGTCGTAGTCCTCGGTATTGGCCAGACCATCGCGCATGTAGAACAGGTCTGACACCTTGATCGTCTTGCGCGCGTCGCCGCGCCATGCGGCCAGCCAGGCCGGCTCGCCGCGTTGCTTGGCAAACGCATCGACCACCGGCGTGTCGAAGGACAGACCCGATTCGATGGCCAGCTTGTAGCCGAGCATGCCGGTCACGGTCTTGGTCATGGACCATCCATGCAGGGGTGTGGACGGCTCGAAACCCGGCGCAGTGCGCAATACCAGCAGGCGACCCTTATGCACTACCGCCATCGCGCGGGCGTTGGCCAGCTGCGGGTCGCCGGCGCCGATGAACGTGTCCTGCGCCAGCTTTTGCAGCGCGGTGACGTCGACGCCCGGGCCCCATTGCTCTGGCGGCAGGGCTGCATCCCCCTGGGGCCAGGGCATGGCGGCCAGTGCCGGCGACGCCGCTGGGGCCGGTGGTGGTGGGCCCGCCTCCAGATCGAGCACGCAGCCCCGGTCTGCGACCCGCCTGGCCTTGCGCGCAAACAGGCCGGCGAAGCGCGCCGTGACGCTTTGGGCGGCCACGTCCACGTCGATGCTGATCGGAACGAGCGCCGGGCTTGCGGGCAGTACGTCCTGCGCCATCAGGCCCTGCCACGGCCGACCGGCCACGAACGCGGCCGAGCAGACACTTTTCGCCGCCATGCCCGCGGCGTTGCGCGGGATCCCGAGTGCGACCACGGCCAGCAGCGCGGCAGCCACGAGGAGCGCGAGCAGCAAGAACGCCCACAGAAAAAAGCGTTGGATAGGGTTGTGTGCCATGGGGCCTCCGGTGCCTGGGTGCGTGTCACTCTAACCGATGACTCCGCGGCGACGGCCCGGCCTTTGTGGACAATAGGGCCATGGCCTACCTCCCGACCCCGATTGCAACCGCCCGTTACACCGACCCTGCTGCCGCGCTGGCGCAGGCCCGCAAGATCTACGACCTCGGCCTGGCGCACTTGCGCAAGGCCATGCAGCGGTATGTCGCCGGCGACACGCTGCCGGGCCATGTGCGTGCCTGCTATCCGTTCGTGCGGGTGCAGACCGACACCGTGGCGCGCAGCACCAGTGTCGACAGCGCCCGTCTGAGTTACGGCTTTGTGGCCGGGCCGGGGAAGTTCGAAACCACGTTGACGCGCCCGGACCTGTTCGGCGACTACTACCTGGAGCAGTTCACCCTGCTGCTGCAGAACCACCAGATGGAGATCGAGGTGGGTGTCAGCCACCAGCCGATCCCGGTGCATTTTTCCTTTGCCGAGCATGACCACATCGAAGGCAACCTGAGCGCTGATCGGCGCCAGTTGATGCGCGATGTGTTCGACCTGCCAGACCTCGCCGCGATGGACGACGGCATCGCCAACGGCACCTACGAGCCGCGCACCGGCGAGCCGCAGCCGCTGGCCCTGTTCACCGCGCCGCGGGTCGACTATTCGCTGCACCGGCTGCGCCACTACACCGGCACGGCGCCGGAGTACTTCCAGAACTTCGTGCTGTTCACCAACTACCAGTTCTATATCGACGAGTTCGTGCGCCTGGGGCGCGCGTCGATGCTGGATGCGGCGAGCGAATACATCGCGTTTGTGGAGCCGGGCAACATGGTCACCCGCCGCGTGGGCCTGGAACCTGCGCAGGGGGACCAGTATGGCGCCGAGCCGCTGCGCCTGCCGCAGATGCCGGGTTACCACCTGCTGCGGGCCGACCGCAGCGGCATCACCATGGTCAACATCGGGGTCGGCCCGGCCAATGCCAAGAACATCACCGACCACATCGCCGTGTTGCGCCCGCACGCCTGGATCATGCTGGGCCACTGCGCCGGGTTGCGCAACACGCAGCACCTCGGCGACTATGTGCTGGCCCACGGCTATGTCCGCGAAGACCATGTGCTGGACGAAGAGCTGCCGCTGTGGGTGCCGATTCCGGCGCTGGCCGAGATCCAGGTGGCGCTGGAGCAGGCCGTGGCGGATGTCACGAAGATGAAGGGGCCGGAGCTCAAACGCATCATGCGTACCGGCACCGTGGCCAGCACCGACAACCGCAACTGGGAGCTGCTGCCCGACAACGGCCCGCAGCGGCGTTTCAGCCAGAGCCGGGCCGTCGCCCTGGACATGGAAAGCGCCACCATCGCGGCCAACGGATTCCGCTTCCGTGTGCCCTATGGCACCTTGCTGTGCGTGAGCGACAAGCCGCTGCACGGCGAGATCAAGCTGCCGGGCATGGCCGACCACTTCTACCGTGAACGTGTGGACCAGCACCTGCGCATCGGCGTGCGGGCGATCGAACTGCTGCGCGAACTGGGCGTGGACCAACTGCACAGCCGCAAGTTGCGCAGCTTCGCGGAAGTCGCGTTTCAGTGATGCCGGGGCAGACCGGGTCGCAGGCCCTGGTGCGGGTCGAGCAGCTCAGCAAGTCGTATGGCAGCACCACGGTGGTGGACGATCTGTCGTTTTCCATCGGCCCGGGCGAGTGCCTGGGAGTGATCGGCCCCAACGGTGCGGGCAAGACGACCACCATCCGCATGTGCCTGGGCCTCAGCGCACCGGACACCGGCACGATAGCCTACGCACTGGGTGGCCCGGCCGAGCCGGCGCTGGTGATGCCGCGGGACGCGATGGCGATCAAGGCCCGGCTGGGTGTGGTGAGCCAGATCGACACCCTCGACCCCGACTTCACCTGCGCCGAGAACCTGTTGGTATACGGGCGTTATTTCGGCATGCGCGATGCGCAGATCCGCCAGCGCATCCCCGAGTTGCTGGAATTCGCCTCGCTCACGCACAAGGCCGGCGCCAAGCCGGGCGAACTGTCGGGCGGCATGAAACGCCGGCTGAGCCTGGCGCGGGCGCTGGTGAACGACCCGCGGCTGCTGCTGCTGGACGAACCCACGACCGGGCTCGACCCGCAGGCGCGCCACCTGATGTGGGAGCGATTGCAGCTGTTGCTGCAACAGGGCAAGTCGATCCTGCTGACCACCCATTTCATGGACGAGGCCGAGCGCCTGTGTTCCCGTCTGCTGGTGCTCGACCATGGCCGCAAGATCGCCGAAGGCACGCCGCGGGCGCTGATCGCCCAGCATCTGGAGCCCGATGTGGTCGAGGTCTACGGCGTGGGCGCCGTGGCGCTGATGGAGTCGCCGGTGCGCGCCCTGGCTGCGCGGGTGGAGCTGAGCGGTGAAACCGTGTTCTTCTACACCCAGGACGCGCGCCAGTTGCTCGATGCGCTGTCGGCCTGGCCGCAGTTGCGTACCCTGCACCGGCCGGCGAACCTGGAGGACCTGTTCCTCAAGCTCACCGGGCGGCAGATTCGCGAGGACGGTTGAGATGAACGTCGCACTATCTGGAGAAGAGCATCGTAGACGCGAGGCAGTGGCTGAGTTCGGCCCAAAGCGGTCGGTCGCTGGTCGGCTTGTGCTGTGGTTTTCGCTGCCTTTTTGCGTTGACGTCGGCGCGCGTCGCGGCAGGCAGGACCCGGCGGGGGCTCATGGTGGGGCGGTCTGGCGCTGGACGCGCAGACTGCCCTGCGGTGCTCACTGCAGGGGCGCATCGCACAACTCACTACGCGCCTTGCGGGCGCTTCGTTCGGACAGGTGCGATGAGAATGTTGACGAAGCGCGCTGCGCGCGCCGCCCCTGCCGCTGCGCTCCTCGGCGCCCCACAAATCACCCCCGCCGGGTCCCGCCTGCCGCGACGCTGGGCTTCTGGGTTTCGGGATGTCGGGGCCCGGACTTCCCTGCATCGCGCAGCGCCCCCCCAAGCGAACGCCCGGCGCGCTGGCCTGAGAATCGGAGTGGCGCCAGCGGCTTTCCCGACGCAGCGAACGTCCGCTTTGGGCCGAAAGCGGACAAAGAAACCGCGTGTGTGCATCACCTCGTACAGCCGGTTGAAGACTTGCGGGAGGCATTGACATGAATCCATCGATCTGGAAGGTGCCACGCCTCTCGCTGCGTTTCTGGCCGGTATTCCAGCGCAACCTGCTGGTGTGGCGCAAGCTGGCGATCCCCAGCCTGGTGGGCAACATCGCCGAGCCGCTGATGTGGCTGGTGGCCTTCGGGTACGGCCTGGGCGCGCTGGTGGGGCAGGTGACGGTGACCGGCGATGGCGGCAGCACCCGGGTGCCCTACATCCTGTTCCTGGCCAGCGGCAGCATCTGCATGAGCGCCATGAACGCGGCGTCCTTCGAGGCGCTTTATTCGGCGTTCTCGCGCATGCATGTGCAGAAGACCTGGGACAGCATCATGAATGCACCGGTGCAACTGGACGATATCGTGCTGGCCGAGATGTTGTGGGCCGCGTTCAAGGCACTGTTCACCGTGACCGCCATCCTGGGTGTGATGCTGGCCCTGGGCATCAGCCACAGTCCCAAGCTGCTGCTGGCCTGGCCGGTGCTGCTGGGCGTGGGCATCACCTTCTCCTGCATCGCGCTGGTCTTCAACGCGCTGGCCAAGGGGTATGACTTCTTCACCTACTACTTCACGCTGTTCCTCACGCCGATGATGTTCCTCAGCGGCATCTTCTTTCCGCTGGAGCAGTTGCCGCCTCTGGTGCGCGCGATCGCCATCTGGCTGCCGCTGAGCAACGCGGTGGAACTGGTACGCCCGCTGTTCATGGACCAGTGGCCGAGCCAGCCGTGGCGTCCGCTGCTGGTGCTGGCGGTGTACACCGTGGCCGGGTTCTGGCTGGCCCTGGCGCTGACGCGCGGGCGATTCCGGGGCTGATCCGCGTCGATCGGTTACGCCGCCTGCTGCGCGCCGGTGCGCAGCGTCGGCGTCAGGCTGCCCGGGCTGCGGCCTTGATCATGTCGGCAGCCTTCTCCGCGATCATGATCACCGGCGCGTTGGTGTTGCCGCTGGCGATGCGCGGCATGATGGACGCGTCGACCACGCGCAGGCCCTGCATGCCGTGCACCCGCAACTCGGCGTCGACCACGTCGAGTGGGCCGTTGCCCATGCGGCAGGTGCCCACCGGGTGGTAGATGGTGTCGGCATGGTCGCGGATGAAATGTTCGATCTCCAGGTCGGACTGCGCCTTGGCCGAGGTGGGCGACTCCTTGCCGCCCAAGCCTGCGAGTGCCGGTTGCGACATGATGCTGCGCATGATGCGAAAGCCGCGGACCATGCGGTCCATGTCGTCGCGTTCGCCCAGGAAGTTCGGGTCGATCAGAGGCGGGGTGAGCGGGTCCTTGCCGTCGAGCTTGACGCTGCCCCGGCTCACGGGCCGCAACACGCAGACGTGGCAGGAGTAGCCGTGGCCGAAGGTGGTCTTGCGGCCATGGTCGACGAGTTTGGCGATCACGAAATGCAGCTGCAGGTCGGGGATCGGCTCCCCGGGGGAACTCTTGATGAAGCCGCCGGCCTCGCCGAAGTTGGTGGTCAGCATGCCGGTGCGGTGCTTGCGCCACTCGGAGATCCCGCGGATCGCGCGCACGGCGCCGGCCAACGAGATGCCGAACAATTCCTTCAGGTGCGGCGCATTGGTGACCATGACCACGTCCGGGTGGTCGTGCAGGTGCATGCCCACGCCTGGCAGTTCGTGCTGCGTGGCGATGCCGTTTTCCAGCAGGTGGCGGTGCTCGCCGATACCCGACAGCATCAGGACCTGCGGCGACAGCAGTGCGCCCGCGCACACCAGCACCTCGCGCGTGGCCTTGAGCTGCTTGACCATGCCCTCGTGCTGGAATTCGACCCCCACGGCGCGCTTTTTCTCCAGCAGGATGCGTGTGGTGTGGGCGTCGGTGATGACCTTGAGGTTCGGCCGCGACAGGTTCGGGGTGAGGTAGCCCTTGGCGGCACTCCAGCGCTCGCCATTCTTGTGCGTGACCTGGAACATGCCCACACCTTCCTGGTCCGCGCCGTTGAAGTCCCGGTTCTCGCGAAACCCCGCCTGGACGCCGGCCTGCACGAAGACCGGGCCGTAGCGGTTGGGGGTGGTGAGGTCCTTTACGTTCAGCGGGCCACCGGTGCCATGCAGCGCGTCGGCGCCGCGCTCGTTGTTTTCGGCGCGTTTGAAATAGGGCAGCACCTCGTCGAAGCTCCAGCCGGCATTGCCTTCGGCGGCCCAGTTGTCGTAGTCGGTGCGGTGTCCGCGGTTGTAGATCATCGCGTTGATGGAGCTCGAGCCGCCCAGCACCTTGCCGCGTGGCTGGTAACCGCGCCGGCCATTGAGCCCGGGCTGCGGCGTTGTCTCGAAGCGCCAGTTGCCGGCGGGCCGCTTGGCCATCAGCGCCAGCCCGGCCGGGCAGTGGATCAGCACGCTGCTGTCGACCGGCCCGGCCTCGAGCAGCGCGACGGTGACATTCGGGTCCTCGCTCAGGCGTGCTGCCAGCACGCAACCAGCCGAGCCGCCGCCGATGATGATGTAGTCGAACATGTTCCTGAAAATCCTTGTTGGGTTGCGACCGAGCGTGAGCCCAGCGAAGATAGACGACATATCCACCCGATTTCTAAGGAGTCCACTTTAATGCCTACCCCCGTAAACCCTGATTCCGGCCCCCAGGGCAGCATCGACTGCACGGTTGATGACGCGGTGTTGTTGATCGGCATCAACCGACCTGCAAAACGCAACGGCTTCACGCCGCGGATGTACCGGGAGCTTGGCGAGGCCTACACCCGGCTGGACGACGATCCCGCGCTGCGGGTGGGTGTGCTGCATGCCCATGGGGCGCACTTTACCGCCGGCCTCGACCTGCCGACCATGGCGCCGCTGATGCGCAGCGGCGAGCGAGCCGTGCCCGCGGGGCTGGTCGACCCGCTCGATCTCGGCCTGCCCGGCTACCGCAGGCGCACCAAGCCGATGGTGGTGGCCGTCAAGGGCATCACCTACACGCTGGGCATCGAGCTGATGCTGGCCGCCGACATCGTGGTGGCCGCGGACAACTGCCGCTTCTCGCAACTGGAGGTCAAGCGCGGCATCATGGCCACCGGCGGCGCGACCCTGCGCATGGCCGAGCGGGCCGGCGCGGGGGATGCCTTGCTGCATCTTCTGACCGGCGACGAGTTCGGCAGCGTGGAGGCCTTGCGCCTGCATTTTGTGCAACGGGTCGTGCCCGCCGGGGAGGAACTCGCACAGGCGCTGCAGATCGCGCACGCGATCGCCGCCCAGGCACCGCTGGCCGTGGTGGCCACGCGGCACAGCGTGCGCAAGGCCCTGGAACACGGGCCACAGGTTGCGGCGCTGGATTTTGGTGCGGTGCAGCAAGGGCTTGCAGGTAGCGCGGACGCAGCCGAGGGTGTGGCTTCATTCATCGAGAGGCGTGGCGCGCGATTCATTGGCCGGTAATTTGATTGCACACAATTAAATTGTGAGATATGATAGCCATATGCCAGCTTCGCAGACCACCCCCGATACCGACGCAGCGCTGCAGCTCGACAACCAGCTGTGTTTTGCGCTGTATTCGGCCTCGCTGGCCATGACCAAGCTGTACAAGCCACAGCTCGACGCGCTCGGCCTCACCTATCCGCAATACCTGGTGATGATGGTGCTGTGGGAACACGGCGCGGTGAGTGTCTCCGGCCTGGGCGAGCACCTGTTCCTCGATTCCGGTACGCTCACGCCGCTGCTCAAGCGCATGGAGGCGGCGGGATGGCTGCAGCGCAGCCGTTCCACCGAGGACGAGCGCAAGGTGCTGGTAGCCCCGACGCCCGCGGGCCGCAAGCTCAAGTCGCGCGCCGCCAGGGTGCCAGCCTGCATGCTGCGCGCCACTGGCTGCAGCCTGCCGGAGGTTGTTGCGCTGACGCAGCAGGTGCGCGAGCTGCGCGCGCGGCTCTCCCCCTAGGGCCTGTTCACACTACGCTTGACGCACTGGCAAGCGTAGTGTGAACAGGCCCCAGATTCCCAACCCGCTTCGAACGTCGAGGCAATTTCACTCCAAGGACTTCACCATGGTTACCAAAGTCGACAAGGTCATCTACAAAGCCCACGCCACCTCCACCGGCGGACGTGACGGCAGCACCCGCTCCTCCGACGGCCTGCTCGACGTCAAGCTGTCGGTACCCAAGGAGATGGGCGGCCCCGGCGGCGGCGTCAACCCCGAGCAGCTGTTCGCGGCCGGGTACAGCGCGTGTTTCATCGGCGCCATGAAGTTCGTCGCCGGCATGCAGAAGGTGGCATTGCCCGCTGACACGTCGATCCAGGCCACGGTGGGCATTGGCCAGATTCCGGCCGGTTTCGGCATCGAGGTGCAGATGGTGGTGACGGTGCCCGGCCTCGACCGTGCGGTGGCCCAGGCGATCGTCACCAAGGCGCACGAGGTGTGCCCGTATTCGAACGCCACGCGCGGCAATATCGACGTGACCATCACGCTTGCCTGAGACCGGTCACGTCGTGGGCACACAACTCCTGGTCCGCAAGGACCGGCTGCAGGACACCGTCTTGCAGCAGCAGGCGGACACGCCGCTTGCGCCGCAGCAGGTGCGGTTGCGCGTCGAGCGCTTCGCGTTCACCTCCAACAACATCACCTACGCCGCCTTCGGTGACGCGATGCACTACTGGGATTTCTATCCCACGCACCAGGACGGCTGGGGCAGCATCCCGGTGTGGGGCTTCGGCTCGGTGGTGCAGTCGCTGCATCCCGGGGTGGCGGTCGGTGAGCTGCTGTACGGCTATTTCCCCATGGCCAGCCACGCCGTGCTCACCCCCGGCCGCGTGGTGGTGGCCGGATTCACCGATGCGGTGCCGCACCGTGCGTCGCTGCCGGCGGTCTACAACCAGTACCTGCGTTGCGCCAGCGACCCGTTTTACACGCCCGACAGCCGGGACGTGCAGGCCTTGTTGCGCCCGCTGTTCACCACCTCGTGGCTGATCGACGACTTCCTGGCCGACAACGACTTCTTCGGCGCCCGTACGCTGATCCTGTCCAGCGCGTCGAGCAAGACCGCCTACGGCACCGCGTTTGCGCTGGCGCAACGTGCCGGCATCGAGGTGGTCGGGCTGACGTCGGGTGGCAACACGGCATTCTGCGAAAGCCTCGGCTGTTACCACCGGGTCGTGGGGTACGAGCAGCTCGACCAGATCGCCCCGGACGCCGCCTGTGTCTATGTCGACTTTGCCGGCAATGCCGCTCTGCGCAGGGCGGTGCACAGCCGCTTTCCGAACCTGCGCTACAGCTGTTCGATCGGCGGCACCCATGTGGCCCAGCTCGGCTCGACCAAGGACTTGCCCGGCCCCAAGGCGGTACTGTTCTTCGCCCCGTCCCAGATCGCCAAACGCCAGGCCGAGTGGGGCGCGGGCGAGTTGCAGAAGCGGCTGGTGCGCGGCTGGCGCGATTTCGCCACCAAGGTTGCCGACCCGCAGCGTCCCTGGCTGGTGGTGGAGCGGCACAGCGGCGCCGAAGCGGTACAGGCAGCCTACCAGCAGGTGCTGGCGGGGCGGGGCGACCCGCGCCTGGGGCATGTGCTGCAGTTGTAGCCAGGCAGAGTGCGCCGACAGGCGCTGATCCTTGGCATACTCCGCACACGATGAACTATGTTGAATTGCCCTGCCATCGGCTCGAGCCGGGCAAACCCGTTCCCTTCAACATCTGGGACGGGCGGCGCAACCTGCTGATTCGCAAGGGTGACATGGTGATGTCGGTGCAGCACCAGGAGATGCTCGCGGCGCACAAGGCCTGCGTGTCCGAGGTGGACTTCAAGGCCTGGCAACGCAGCTACGACCGGATGGTCTACCGCCTGTACCGCGACGGTGCCTCGATGGAGGCGCTTGCCAGAAGCTACATGCCGTCGACCATCCTCGATGTCGACTACGTGGCCGGGTACGATGTGACGGGTGGCTGGCTGGATCTGCATGACGTGCTCAGCGCCGTGTTGTACCCGGGTGCTGCCGCACGCTCGGCGCTGGACCGGCTGGACGGTGTGCAACGCCGCGCGACCGAACTGGTCGCGTCGGACCCGGACGACTGTCTGTTCACGCTGTTTCAGCTGATGCCCGACCGCTCGCTTGGCTACTGCGCCAAGCATGCGTTGCTGTCTGCCGTGTTGTGCGAGCTGACAGCGCGCAAGCTGCAGGTACCCGACCTGCTGCGGCCGGTCTTGTTCCGCGCCGCGTTGACGATGAACATCTCGATGGCCAAACAGCAGGACGTGCTGGCGCGGCAGACCACGGCTCCCAGCGCGGAGCAGCAGCTGTTGATCCAGGAGCACGCCCAGGGCAGCGTGGAGATCCTGCGCGGCTTCGGTGTGGTCGATGACGACTGGCTCGACCTCGTGGCCGCGCACCACGCGCCGGACGACCTCAGCGGTACCGATCCCAACCAGGAAATCAAGCGCATCCTGCGCATGGCCGACCAGTTCATCGCCAAGGTCTCGGCGCGCGCCACCCGGGCCGCGCTGTCGACGCGCAGCGCGGTGCGTTTCATGGTGGCCAACCCGGCCGGGAATTCCCTGCGCATCGGCTCGGCCATGACCACCGCGGTGGGCTTTTATCCGCCGGGCACCTACGTGGCGCTGGCCAACGGCGAAACCGCGGTATGTGTGCGCCGCGGTGCCGCTGCCAACATGCCGGTGGTGGTGAGCATCATGACGGCAGCCGGGCTGGCGCTGGCGCAGTACGTGCTGCGCGACACCCAGGACAAGGCCTGCTCCGTATTGGCGCCGGTCAGCGCCGAACGGCTGAAGTTCAACATCAGCCGCGAGAAGATCCAGCGCGCGCTCGGCAGGACGCCGTCGGGCGGCTGACACCCGATGGCAGAAAAACTCGCGATCGGGATCGAACGCACGGCCGTGCTGCTGCTGCTGGCGCGCGCCTACAACACCAGCACCGCGGCCTTCGAGCTGCACTGCGGCATCACCTCGGCCCGCTGGCGCCTGCTGTTCCTGGTCGATCGCCTGAAAACCTGCACCCAGAAGCGCCTGATCGAGCTGATCAACGTCGATGCCGGGCCGGTGACGCGCCAGCTCACGCAGCTCGAGCGCGACGGACTGATCCGGCGCGAGGACGCGGAACACGACAAGCGCCTGACCAATGTCTCGCTGACCCCCGAGGGCCGCGCGCTGGTGCGCAGCATCATGAAAAAGCGCCGCGAATTCCTGGAAAAGATGCTCGACGGCGTGCCGCCGGACGAGGTTCATGTTTTCCTCAAGACACTGCAGAAGATCGACACCAACCTGTCTGTTCAATGAGCCGCTGAACCAGCCGCGGGGCCGGTCGCGGGGCCGGTCGCTTGACATGGATCATCGGGTCTGTCTACACTAATGCTTGCCTTGAGCAAGTAATTAACCACCCGACGGCACCGGCAGGGCGCCTCGGGCACACGGAGACACACCGATGCTGGAAGCCGTCAACCAGGTGCGCCTGACGATCCGCCCCGACAACGACAACCCCTGGTTGCGCGGCCCCTTTGCGCCCAACGCCACCGAATACAACGCCGACACCGACAGTCTGCAGGTTATCGGCGAGATCCCGAAGGACCTGGACGGCATGTATGTGCGCAACACGCACAACCAGGTGCACGAGCCGATGGGCATCTACCACCCGTTCGACGGCGATGCGATGCTGCACGCCATCCACTTCCACGACGGCCGGGCGGGCTACCGCAACCGTTTCGTGCAGACCACAGGGTTCCTGGCCGAGGCGGCCGCCGGCAAGTCCCTGTGGCCGGGCCTGCTGCAGCCGGAGCTGGCGCGCCGGCGCGGCTGGGGCGCCATCGGCGCGATGAAGGACAACGCCGGCACCGACATCGCCTGCCACGCGGGCAAGCTGCTGGCCACCATGTCGCAGGGCAGCGAGGCGTGGCGGCTCGACCCGTTCACGCTGGAGACACTGGGCCCAGACGCCGACTGGGCCCGGCGAGTGCCCGACGGCGTGAGCGCGCACTACAAGGTCGACGTGCGCACCGGCGAGATGATGTTCTTCAATTTCCCCGAGACGTTCCCCTACATGAACTACGGCGTGATCGACCGCCACAACCGGTTGGTGCACTACACGCCGGTGGAACTGCCCGGTGCGCGCTGGCCGCACGACATGGGCATCACGCAGAACTACACCGTGCTGCACGACTTCCCGTATTTCTTCAACCCCGAGGCGCTCCAGCGCGGCGTGCGCAGACTAGAGTTCCACCGCGACATGCCCGCGCGTTTCGGCATCATCCCGCGCCACGGCACGAATGCCGACATCCGCTGGTTCGAAGGCACGCCGTGTTACGTGCTGCACCTGACCAACTGCTTCGAGCAGGGCGACGAGGTGGTGATGGACGGCTGCATCATGCCCAACCCGCACATGCCGGCCGTGGGCGACGGCACGACCCATGTCTACGACCGCATCCGCGCCCACCTCGACAAGCACCACAACAAGACACTCATGCACCGCTGGCGCTTCAACATGAAGACCGGCCATACCAAAGAGGAATACATCGACGACGAGGTCAGCGAGTTCCCGGTCTGCAACAACGACTACGTCGGCCAGCCCTACCGCTACAGCTACAACATCCTGTACGAAAAGGGCGAGTGGCTGTTCTCGGGCCTCAAGCGCTACGACATGGTGAGCGGCACCGCGATGCGCTACGAGTACGGCCCGGGCCGGTACGGCAGCGAGCCGCAGATCGCGCGTCGGCCCGGTGCCACGGCCGAGGACGACGGGTACCTGGTCGTGATGGTGGCGGACATGCACCTCAACCGCTCCGAGGTGATGGTGCTCGACGCTTCCGACATAACCCGCGGACCGCTGGCGCAGATCATCCTGCCCGAGCGCATGTCGGTCGGCACCCATGCCTGCTGGGTCGAAGGCGACCGCCTGCAGGGTGAAAACCGCCGGCTCGCATGACGCCCGCCCCGCGTCTGGTGCTGGTGCCCGGCCTGAACAACACGCACGCCGTGTGGGACGGTGTGGTGGCGGCTCTGGGTGGCTCAGTGCAGTGTAGCGTCCTTGACTGCCCGGCACTGGAAACGGTGGAGGCGGTGGCCGACGCGCTGCTGGCGCAGCTGCCCGAACGCTTCTGGCTGGCCGGCTTTTCGTTTGGCGGTTATGTGGCGCTGGCCATGCTGGAGCGCGCGCCGCAGCGTGTGGCCGGGCTGGCGCTGGTGAACAGCTCGGCCCGTGCCGACACCGAGGCGCAGCGCGCCGCGCGCGCGCAATCCATCGCGATGGCTCAGGCGGGGGGCCATGAGGCGATGGTGGCCGCGCAGGCGCCTGTGGTGTTCCATCCTGCGAGCCTGTCGAATGCCGCGCTGATGCATGCCCGCGGCGACATGGTGCGCGCCTACGGCAGCGAGCGGTTCGTCGCCCACCTGCGCGCCTGCGCGCAACGCCCCGACCGCACGGAACTGCTGGCGCGCTCCACCTGCCCGTTGCTCGTGGTCGCCGCTGCCGACGACCGCGTGGTGCCCACCGCGGCGCAAAAGGCACTGGCGGCGTACCTGCCGCGGGCGCATTGCGCCGAAATCGCCGATGCCGGCCACATGCTGCCGATGGAGCAGCCGCAGGCAGTGGCAGCGGCATTGCAAGCCTGGCTGGAAGCCCAAGCCGAATCCAACCCCGCGGAGACACACCCATGACACGAACCACCCTGCCTGACTACATGGTCTCGGGCGACGGCGACACCACGGTCTACCTGCTGCACGGCGCCTATGGCTCGAAGGAGTACTGGCGCTTCACGGTGCGCGCGCTTACCCGCGCCGGTTACCGCGTCGTGGCCTGGGACGCCCCTGGCTACGGCATCAGCCCGGTGCCGCAGACCATGACCATCCCGTCGCTCGCGGAGTCGTTCAACCGCCTGGTGGCCCATACGCGCAGCCGGCGCACGGTGGTGCTGGGCCACAGCATGGGTGGCATGGTGGCGCAGAAGGCGCACGACCTCGCGCCGACGAGCATGGATGCGCTGATCCTGTCGGCCACGGCCCACACCTTCAACCATTCCGGCCCCGAGTGGCAGGCCCACTTCCTGAAGACGCGGGTGGCACCCCTGACCAGCGGTCGCAGCATCCGCGACTACGCGCCCGAGATGCTGCGCACCATGATGGGCCCGGGCGCCAGCGGCGAGATCGTCGACCACATCCTCTACAACGTGCAGTTGATGGACAGCGCCGGTTTCCAGGCCGCCATCCAGGCGCTGGCGCGGTATTTCGAGGAAGACGTGATAGCCAGGGTGAAGATCCCCTGCCTGTGCATCGCGGGCGAACTCGACGCCACCTGCCCGTCCAACGTGATGCAGAAAATGGCCGCGCTGGCGGGCGGCGAATTCCACGAGATGAAAGGTGTAGGCCATTACGGCTGGGGCGAGCGCCCCGACGAATACCACGCGCGGGTGCTGGATTTCCTCCAGCGCCGGCTTCCAGGCTGACCTTTCCCCAACCTTCTTCCCTCTTTCCAGGAGACAGCATGTTCCCCTTGTACTTTTCACGCGTGGCGCGGCTGCTTGTGCCGCTGTTGCTCGCCGCGACCGCCCACGCGCAGTCCTGGCCGAGCAAGCCGGTCACCCTGATCGTCCCGTTCCCGCCGGGTGGTTTCACCGACAACGTCACGCGCGTGGTGTCGCAGGAACTGGCCAAGGCCCTGGGCCAGCCGGTGGTCGTCGAGAACAAGGCCGGCGCAGGTGGGCGCATTGGCACCGACCTGATCCTGAACGCGCCCAAGGACGGCTACACCATAGGACTGGGTGTGCCCGCCACGCTGTCGCTGCTGCCGATCATCGACCCCAAGTATGCCGATCTCGCGCGCCGCTACACGCCGATCACCATCGGTGTCAGCGGCTACCTGGGTATCGCCATCAACCCGGAGCACACCAAGGCGCGCAGCTTCCAGGAGTTTGTCGCCTACGCGAAGGCCAACCCCGGCAAGGTGGCCTACGGCACGCCAGGTGTGGGCACCAGCTACAACCTGTGGGGCGAGATCGTCGCCAACGCAGCCGGTTTCGACCCCCTGCATGTGCCCTACAAGGGCGAGGCGCCGGCCCTGACCGATCTGGTGGGCGGGCAGTTGCAGTTCATGATGGTGACGGGTGCGGCCAAGCCCTTCGTGGACTCCGGCAAGCTGATGATCCTGGCGACCACCGGGTCGGAGCGCTGGGGCATCTTCCCCAACGCACCGACACTCAAGGAAGTGGGCATCCAGGAAGTGGTGGCCAGTGGCTGGCTGGCGTACATCGCGCCGGTGGGTGTGCCGCAGGACGTGCTCGACAAGCTGCATGCAGCGTTTGTCGTGGCGCTGCGCCAACCGTCGGTGGCGACGGCGCTCGGCAGCCAGGGCTACACGGTGGTGGCCAGCAAACCGGACGAACTGACCCGCCGCGTGCAGGGCGAAACGGCGCTGTTCGGCAAGATCATCCGGTCCGGCCGCGTCAAGCTGGAATAGCGGCTCGCCCGGCCGTCAGGCCTGCCAGACGCCGAAACCGGCGCCGCGCAGGTCGATCGCGATCTCCACCTCCTTCAACTGCGCCTGTTCCCGGGTCATCGGGTTGAATGCCTCGTACAGGTCGGGCAGCAGGCGCAGGCCGTGGCGCAGCACATAGCGGTTGGACTGGATGCCGGCCATGTGTTTGTCGAAGCGCACATCCGGGTCCAGCCCGGTCATGCCGACATAGACGCAGGGCTTGCCCGTGACGTATCCCGGGTTGGACTTGAGGAAGCGGCGCTCCTGCAAGACGGCGTCGGACAACAGGATCACGTAGACGTGGTAACGCCCCTTGCGCGCCATCGCGGCGCTCAGGTCGTTGCAGGCGCCGCCGCCGGCGCGAGGGTGGGCCGTTCGCCGACCGTCGTCACCCGCCAGCCGGAGCGCGTTTCGGGAAAGTAATCCCACGACGCGTAGTGCTGGGTGCAACGGTTGTCCCACAGCGTCACCGTGTCGGGCTCCCAGCGCACCCGGCACTGGAACTCCACGCCGTAGGCGATGTGGTCGAACAGCATGGCCAGCAGCGCCTTGCTCTCGCGCGGGGTGAGGCCCTTGATGCGGTCAGTGAAGCCGGAGTTGACATACAAGGCGCGCCGGCCGGTGAGCGGATGCGTGCGCAGCACCGGATGCAGGTTGACCGGGTACTCCTTCTTGGACGTGCTCTTGTACGCGCCGCGAAACGGCAGGTCGCCGGCATGCACCGCGCTGCAGCCCGCCAGAAACGACTGCATAGGCGGCGAGAGGCTGTCGAGCGCGGCGTACATCGAGGCAAAGGCGGTGTCACCACCCGCAGACGGCGTGACCTCGATGCGCAGCATCGAGATGCCGGGCGGCTCCTGGTCGCAGGACACGTCAGTGTGCCAGGCTTCGCCGGCCGCGTACCTGGAATCGGCATCGGCATGGATGCGCAGCGCCTCGGGATGTTCCTTGTCGGCAAATGCAGGGTGTACATGCAGCGGCCCGAAGCGTTTTCCGAGGGCGATCTGCTGCTCCAGCGTCATCGGCTGGTCGCGGAACACCAGCACGCCGCGCTCGGCCAGCAACTGGCGCACGGCCGCCACGCCTGCATCATCGAGCGCCAGCAGCGAGACGCCGCGCAGCTCGGTGCCGATGTGGTGGTTGAGGTCCAGCCGCTGCGTAGGGCGAAGCAGGCCGAAGGTGGTGGTTGCGTCTGTCGATTCCATCGTATGTCGACTCCCAGTCAAGCCGCGGTTCAGCGCAGATGCCGTGCCCGCTTTGCAGCAAATGCGTCCGCAATCGCCAGGCCGCGCCGGCCCGGCACCAGGGTGGCCGTCTCGCCGGCACACAAGCAACCAGCACGCACCACGCCCAGGTAGAAGCCGCAGCGCGCATCCGCCAGCATGTCGCGAGCGGCCTCAGGGTAACCCATCACGGCGGTGAACTTGAAGCACGGTTGGCGCGGTTCTGTCACGCGCAGGACAGCGTCGCCGAAGTGCAGTTCGTCCCCGACCCAGACCTGGTGCTCCAGCAGCCCCTGCAGCGTCAGGTTCTCGCCGGCGAAACCAGGGGGTAGCGCTTCCGCGAACAGGCTCACGCCATGCGTCAGCCGCTGCTGTTGCCAATAGGCGTAGTGTTCCACGGGGTAGGCATACACCGCCTTGTCCAGGCCGCCGTGTACCGTCGGGTCAGCCTGCTCGTCGCCCGCGAGACCCATGCGGCCCACGGCCACCGTGCCCGCCACGGGCCGCTTGCCGATACCTGACAACACCCTTCGAGCGCCCGCCATCAGGGGCAGCGCCCTGCCGGTGTTGACGCTCAGCAGGCGGATCGGACCGGCCTTGTCCGTCATTGCAGGTCGCGCAGCGGATGCGCATGCGCCGGCCACGGGCTGTGGAAGAACGCCTTGACCATGTCGTGCGTGACATCCTCGATGCGCGCCGGGTTCCAGCGGGGCGCATGGTCCTTGTCCACCGCCAGCGCGCGGATGCCTTCGACGGTGTCGGTCGCGGCGCCAGAGCGCCCGAGGTGTGCCGGGTGGAAGCAGTGGCGCACCAGGTCACGTTCCATGCGCAGGTCGTCGGCCAGGCCCATGCTGCGCGCCCGGCGGATCTGCTCCAGCGCCACGTGCAGCAGCAGGGGGCTGCGCTGGCGCAGCGCCGCCGCCGTGTTGCGCGCCCAGGTATCGGCCTGCTGGGCGGCTTCCAGCGCATGCACGATCGCGGCCACGGTGCCCAGGCTGAAGAAGCGGTCGATCTGGTGCGACGGGGCGATGGCCGGCCCGGCCGGTTCGGCATAGTGCTGCGCTACCCAGGCGGGCACGGCATCGGGGTTGTCGAAGTGCTGCGTGGCCAGGGCCTGCCACAGGTCGTCCAGGCGGTCGCTGGCCAGCACGCCGTCGGCCAGGCCGGCCAGCACCGCCTGCGGGCCGTCGAGCACCTGCCCGGTCAGCGCCAGGTATTCACCCAGATGCCCCGGGCAGCGGCTCAGGAAATAGCCGCCACCCACATCCGGAAACAGGCCGATCTGGGTCTCGGGCATGGCCATCTTCGTGCGGGCGGTGGCGATGCGCACCCGCGCACCCTGCGCGATGCCCATGCCGCCGCCCATCACCACGCCGTCCATGAACGCGACCACCGGTTTGGGGTAGTGGTGCAGCAGGTGGTTGAGCCGGTATTCCTCGGTGAAGAAATCTTCCAGCTCCGGATTGCCGGCGAGTGCCGCGTGGTGGAAGAAGCGGATGTCTCCGCCGGCGCAGAACGCGCCGAAGGGCTCGTCGCCTCCGGTGATGCTGTTGCGCCGCATGCCGCGGATGGCCACCAGATGCACCGCCGGGTCGCCCTGCCAGGCGAGCAGCGCGGCGCTCAGGTCGCGCACCATGGGCAGCGACAAGGCGTTGAGCGCTCGGGTGCGGTGCAGGGTGATCAGGCCGGTGCGGCCCTGGACTTCGGAGTGGATATGGCTGGACATGGGCGGGGGGAGTGCGAATGGGCTGCTATTGCCGGGCAAATGAAGCGTGCGCCTTGACAATCCGCCGCGCCACCCCGGCGGCCCATGCGTCGTCGACCTGTTGCGCGCCAGACAACCGGGCGAGAAGAGGCCCTGCCAGTCGCACTTGCGCACCGGGTGACGGTCCCAGTGTGTCGGCTTCGATGGTGTCAAACATGGCAGGCATGGCGGATTCCGCGGGCGCGAACCCCGATCTTAGCCTCGGGCGCTGCATCGAACCTCCGTCATTCCAGTGGCGGCAACTTCCCAATCGGGACGAGCAACTTGATTGATCGCGCCTGACCCGGCGTTCGTTCAATATGGCCTGCGGCTTCCAATGCCAGCACCATCTGATGGACTGTTGGCGCCGAGACATTGAAGTACCTCTGGATGTCCGCTTCGGAGGGCGGCCGCCGATTGATCTTGCAATAGCTGTGGATGAAGGTGAGGTACTGGCCTTGCCGAGTCGTGAACATGGGTTGCATAGAGGAACTTCCATTGTTGTGCGCACAGTCGCAGATGCTCAGGCCGGGTTATGGAACTGCCGCTGGGACCCGACAACGCCTGGCGGTCTTGTCTTGCATGGGTCGGTCATGGTATCTGTCCTGGCTGCGCGACTGGGCGATGCAGCAGCACGCTGATTGAGACCGTGGCAAGACCGGAAGTTCGCATAGTGGGCCGCCTGTGGAGTCCGGAAAACAGGGGCAAGGTCACGCCTGCCTTGCCTGACCCCGTCAGCAGGTCAACGCAAGGCCGCAAGCCGTTGCGTCAGTTCGGTGACGCCGATGGCTTCGACGAGCGGGCCCATGGGATAGGTGTCCACCCCTGCATGCACGACGAAGCGTTTGGCGGGCCGGAGGTCTTGGCAGGCTTCGTGGAACCCTCGGGCCGGTTTGGCTGCGTGGCTGCGTTTGATTTCGATGACCCAACGCTCGCCGCCAGGCAACTCCAGCACAAGGTCGATTTCGGCCCCACCCGCGGTCCGGTAGAAGCCCGGCACGGCAAGCGGCGGTGCCGCATTGATCAGGTTTTCGATCACAAAACCTTCCCAACTGGCGCCCACCACCGGATGACCCAGCAGCGCGTGCCGGTCGCCGACATTGAGTAGCGCGTGCAGCAGGCCGCTGTCGCGGATATAGACCTTGGGCGCCTTGACGAGCCGCTTGCCGACGTTGGTCTGGTACGACTGCAGGCGGCGCACCAGCAACAGGTCGACCAGCAAGTCGGTGTAGCGGGTGACCGTCTGGCTCTTGACTTCCAGCCCCTGGGCCAGACGCGAGGCATTCAGCAGGGCACCCTGGTTGTGCGCGAGCATGGTCCAGAAGCGGCGCAGGGTTTCAGCCGGCACGCGCGAACCGAACATCGGCACATCGCGTTCGAGGTAGGTCCGCAACAGGTCCTTGCGCCATGCCATGCTGCTGGCGTCGTCGCGCGCCTGAAAACTGTCCGGAAAGCCGCCGCGGATCCAGAGGGTCTCCTGCGTGTCGCCCGGCACTTCCTGGACGGTCAATGGTGTCATGCCGATGTAACTGATGCGCCCGGCCAGGCTCTCTCCGCTTTGCCGCATCAGGTCGAGCGACGCTGAGCCCAGCAACAAGAAGCGCCCGCTTCGGTGGCCTCGGCGACGCCCGCGGTCGATCGCCCCGCGCAGGGCATGGAACACGTCGGGCGCACGGTGAATCTCGTCCAGGATGACCAGACGGTCTTCGTAAGCGCTCAGGAAGCGGCCAGTGTCGATGAGTTTTGCACGGTCCTGGGGGTCTTCGAGGTCGAGGTAGAGTGCATTTTTCTGGCTGCCGATCTGCTGGGCCAGTGTGGTCTTGCCCACCTGCCGCGGGCCAAGCAAGGCCACTGCCGCCTGGTGTGACAGGGCTTGGACCACGGCATTCTCTGCTGTTCTGGGAAACATTCGCGCAAATTTACCATCAGACGGTAAATTTGCATATTTAAATTGGTTGGGTGATGGTGATTGGCCCTGTTGCGCGCGTCGTCAGGTCAGCGCTAACGTCCGTCCGCTGCCTGCACCTGGATAGTGAAGCCACCCACACAACGGTGTTTCAACTCGTAGCAGCGCAGCTTGCAGCCGGTTCCTATCGGTGCGAAGCGCCAGCGTGGCGTTCTGCCCCGGTTGCCGATCACCGCCACCACGTTGAACCTAGATTCGGCAGTTGACCGCTTGTTTGCGCTTGCAACTCCATATGAACATTGAGTTTTGTACCCACGACGGCGTTCACCACCTGGGTGAGAGCGCTACGCACCCGATCGAGCCGCGCTGCGGCACGCTGGCGGCGTTGCTTCTCCTCGCGGGCATGAGCCCGCAGCGTCGTCGCG
>JANMZX010000305.1:0-1872 GCA_031383745.1 Rhodoferax sp.
CGCCGTTGGTCTCGTCGAGCATCGGCAACCAGGCACGCACGGTGCGTGGCCGGATCTCCCCGGCCATGGTGTGCTGCAGGAGGTTGCCGGCGACCAGCGCGGTGCTGCGCATGTCCACATGCGGGTAGGTACGGTAGGACACGATGATGTCGGCGTGTTCGCACATCGCGCGGGTCACGTTGGCATGCAGGTCCAGTGTCACCGCGATCGGAAGGCCGGGGCCCACCACATCGCGCAGCCGCCGCAGCAGCTCGCCTTCGCCGTCGTCGTATTGCGCGGTGACCATGGCGCCGTGCAGGCCGAGCAGGACGCCGTCGAGGTGCGCCCGCTGCTGCCCCGCTGCGTCCACGATTTGGCCGGCGAGGCGCTCGAACGCGTCCTGTGTGACGCGCCCGGCCGGCTGGGCGATGGCGCTGAGCACATGGTGCAGCTGCCACCCATGGGCCCGGGCGGCGTCCGCGAAACCCGCCAGCTCGGTATTGGAGTCGCCGCGGGCCGCCAGCGCGCTCTGCGCGTCGAGAAAGCAGTCCTGTGCAACAAACTGCGCGAACGCGGTGGGCAGGATGCTGAAGGTGTTGGTCTCATGGGCGAATTCGGCGCTGAGAACCCGGAACGGCTGGGGCATGGACTGGAGGCGGGTGCGCGGCAGGAACACCGCGGCGCAATTCTAGGGCGCAGCGTTCGTACCGCCACCGGCCTGGCAGTGTCGCTCGGGATCGGGCAGGGCGCTGGGAGGTCGCTGGCTGCGTCGTGGTGCAAAATCGAGTGGCTGATTTCGCTGTCCCGTTGCCTCACTAAGGAAGACTCCCCATGCGCCATGCCCTTGTTGCCGCCCTGGCCCTGCTGTTCGCCACGACGGCGGGTGCGCAGACCTATCCCGCCAAGCCGATCCGCTGGATTGTGCCGAGCACGCCCGGCGATGGCTCGGACATCACCGGCCGGCTGATCGCCGACAAGATCTCACACGAACTCGGGCAGTCGGTCGTGATCGACAACAAGCCGGGCGCCGGAGGCGTGTTGGGGTCGGAGATCGCTGCCCGGGCGCCGGGCGACGGGTATACCATGATCGTGGGCAATGCGGGGTCGCACGGCATCAATGCCGCGATCTACGGCAAGCTGCCGTACGACGTGCTGAAGGATTTCGTGCCGGTGGCCCTGCTGTGTACCGCACCCAACGTGATGGTGGTGGGGCCCGGAACCAAGGTGAAGACGGTCGCCGAGTTTGTCGCCTATGCCAAGGGCCAGGCGGGCAAGATCAACTACGCTTCGGGCGGGGTGGGAAGTTCGTCGCACCTGTCGGCCGAACTGCTAAAGAGCATGGCCGGCGTGGAGATGACCCATGTGCCCTACAAGGGCGCGGCGCCGGCGGTGGCCGCCGTGATGGGGGACGAGGTGAACGTGATGATCGGCAACCTGCCGCCCCTGCTGCCGCAGATCAAGGCCGGAAAGGTGCAGGCCCTGGCGGTGACGACCAGCCGACGGCACCCGAGCCTGCCCGACGTGCCGACCCTGTCGGACTGGCGGGCCGGGTTCGAGCCCGTGGCTTGGTTGGGCGTGCTGGCCCCGGCCGGTACGCCGAAGGCCGTGGTGGAGCGCATCAACACCCTCGTCAACCAGGCGCTGGAGCAACCGGATGTCAAGGCGCGGTTCGCCACGCTCGGCTGCGACCCTGCGCCGTCCACCCCAGAGGCGTTTGCCGCCCGTGTGACCGGTGACGTGACTCGGTGGAAGAAGCTGGCGGCAGAGAAGAACATCCGTGCCGATTGATGTGCCGCTGGGCGGCACCCCCCGGGTTGCACGGGTCCACAGCCACATCCTGAACGTCTCGGCCAAGACCAACTGGTTCTTCGTCTCGGTGCAGGACGACGCCGG
>JANMZX010000611.1:0-3014 GCA_031383745.1 Rhodoferax sp.
CGCCATCAACTACCTGGTGCTGCGCGACCACCGTGGCATGGTCGTGGCGACCTCCGGCTGGGACGAGACGCAGCCGCTGCCCCCGCGCGACCGTGGCGACATCGATCTGCAGCGCGCCGACGTGCTGCTGCACCTGGCGGCCCCGGTCACGGTCGCCGGGCAGCATCTTGGCCGCTTCGACCTGGGGCTGTCGACCGTGCGGCTGCGCCAGGCGCGCACCCGGTTCCTGCAGCACAGCATGCTGGTCGGCACGCTGGCACTGGTGGCCTCCGTGCTCCTGCTGGCGGCCATCGCATACGCCATCACGCGCCATCTGGAGCGGCTGGCACAGGCCAGCCAGCGGGTGGCGGCGGGTGATCTCGACGTCCATGTCCCTGTCACGACCGGCGGTGAAATCGGCCTGCTCGGTGCCAGCTTCAATGCCATGGCGCGGGCGCTGCGCCAGCGCGTGCAGGCGCTGGAGAAAAGCGAGGCGCAACAGACGCTGCATCTGAACCTGGCGCTGCAGGAACAGTCGCGCCTGACCACGCTGCTGGGTGCGATGCCCGGCGGGATCGTGTTCGTCGATGCCCAGGCCAGGGTGGTCTACGCCAATGCATCCTTCGCAAGGATCTGGTCGCTGCCGGCGATTGCAGGCGGTCTGCCGTTTGCCGAGCTGGTGCCGGAGCTGGTGCGACAACTCGAGCCTGCCGATGCGGCCCATGTCGAATCGATTGCGGCTGCCGATGCGCAGGCGCATGTCGCCGGCCGCGAATTGAGCACGCTCGACGGCCGCACCATCGTGCAGCGCATGCAGCCGGTGGCCTCCGGCGTCCATGGCGGAGGCTGCATCTGGTTCCACGACGATGTGACCCTGGAGCGGCGCACGCAACAGCGCGCCCACCAGGCGTTTCACGATCCGCTGACCGGACTCATGAACCGGCGCGGCCTGTACGAAGCACTCCAGTCGACGATCGCCAACCCGGCCCGCGCCGGCGACCTGTTGTCGCTGTTGTTCATCGATCTCGATGACTTCAAGCTGGCCAACGATGTGGCGGGCCACCGGGTGGGTGACGAGATCCTGGTGGCGGTTGCGCGTGCCCTGGCGGGCCAGGTGCGCAGCGATGGCCGTGTCGCCCGGCTGGGTGGTGACGAGTTCGCCGTGATGTGTCCCGGCATCGGGGCGAGTGATGCCGCGGCGCTGGCCAAGCGGCTGGTGCAGGCGGTTGCGGTGCTGCGGTTTCCGGCGTTCGAGCAGTCCCTGCGCGTGGGCTGCAGCATCGGTGTGGCCACCTACCCGGCCGACGCCCGTACCGAAGACGACCTGGTCGCCTGCGCCGATGCCGCCATGTACGAAGCCAAACGCTGCGGCAAGAACGCCTGGGTCACCTACCACCAGGACCCGCTGCGCTCGCAGGCCGAGTCGGCGCGGGTCAGCTGGAACGCGCGTATCCACCAGGCCCTGCAGGAGCAGCGTTTCGTGCTGCACTTCCAGTCGGTACATCGGGCGGCGGACCTCGGCATTGCCCACTACGAGGCGCTGGTTCGCATGGTCGGCGAGGGCGACACCGGGCAGGTGGTGTCGCCCGGCGACTTCATCCCCCATGCCGAGCGCAGCGGCCTGATCCGGCAGATCGACCGCTGGGTGTTCGATGCCGCGGTGGCGCAGCTGGCGGCAAGCGATGCCTCGGTGTGTATTGCCGCCAACCTCTCGGTGCGCTCGCTCGAGGACGCGAGTTTCCCGGCATTCCTGCGCAACCTGTTGCAGGGCCAGCGGGTGGACCCGCGCCGACTGCATATCGAGCTGACCGAAACCTTCGCGATCAGCGACCCGATGGCGGCACGCGACCGGATCGACACATTGCGCCGCCTCGGCTGCCCGGTGCACCTCGACGACTTTGGCAGCGGATTCAGCTCGTTCGCCCAATTGAAGCTGCTCGACGTCGACGCGATCAAGATCGACGGTTCCTTCATCCGCAACCTGCATGCCGACTCCAGCAACCGCTTGTTCGTGTTGTCGATGGTCGGCATTGCGCACGAGCTCCACAAGTCGGTGGTGGCCGAACAGGTGGAGGACGCCGGCACGCTGGAGATCCTGCGCGGCCTGGGGGTGGACCTGGTGCAGGGCTTCCATCTGGGGCGCCCCAGCGAGCAGCTCGCCGACCCGCGGCAACGCGCCCATCTGCAGCTGGTGGCCGATTTCCGGCGCGGGGCCGGCTGACACGGCGGGTGTGCCCTGCCGGCGAGGCGCGGGCGGTGGGCGCTACGCGGACCCGGATGGTGCCGCCACCGTGATGCGGTGCAACAGCCGCGCATGGCCCTGGTAGCCGCCGGTGGCCGCATGCACCACGCAGCGGTTGTCCCACAGCACCAGCATCCCGGCCGACCAGCGGTGGCGGTAGACAAGGTCGTCGCGCACCTGGTGCCTGAACAACTGCATCAACAAGGGCGTGGCCTGCGCGTCGTCCATGCCGTCGATGCCGATGGTGTAGCCCGGGCTGACAAACAGCGCGGTGCGGCCGGTTTCCGGGTGCACGCGGGCGATCGGGTGTAACTGCGTGGCCAGTGCGCTGTCGTCGTAACGGATGGCCATCGAGCGGCCCTTGTCGCGTTCGCCGTACATGCCGTTGCGGGCGTAGCCGCGGCGCGCCGAGTGGATGCCCTGCCGATCCCGGAGCAGTGCCTGCAGTTCCGGCGCCAGGGACTCCCAGGCGGCGACCTGGTTGGCGAACAGCGTATCGCCGCCGGTCGGCGGGATGACATTGCCGTACAGCAGCGTGGCCTGTGGCGGTTGCGCCAGGAAGCTCCAGTCGGAGTGCCAGGTTTCGGCAAAGATGGCGGTCGTCTCGTCGGCATCGCGGCGCACCTGCGCGATATGCGGATGGCCGGGAACGCTGCCGAAGTAGGGGTCGACGCCGAAGGGCCCGATGGTGGCGGCGAAGCGCTCCAGGTCGTCGAGCGACAGGTCCTGCCCGGGAAAGGCCAGCACCTGGTGCGCCAGCCAGGCGGCGCGGATTGCGGCCACGGTGTCGGGG
>JANMZX010000618.1:0-7444 GCA_031383745.1 Rhodoferax sp.
CAGTCATTGGCGTGGCTGCGGTATGCCGTCTTGACCTTGCTGGTGCGAGAACAATCGCTCCAGCAAATCCTCCGATGCGTGCAGGCCTTCGTCGGTAAACACGATCGATTTGGCGCGGCCCACCGGGTTCTCGATGAGCCCTTTGGCATGCAGGCGGGCGAGGGCATCCCAGTCGAAGGACTTCCAGGCCCGCCGGCCTTCGTGCAGGCCGAGGGACAACAGCGCCAGGGTGGCGTCGTCGATGCGATTGGTGTCGAGGGGCATGGCAATGGTCCTCCAGAATGGTGCGGTTGGCAGTGGCGGCGGCGCATGGCCGAGCGGCGACTTTGTCGTTTCCAATATACCTGTACAGTGGGAACGTCGCCTACGCCAAGTGTTTGATTGGTATGAACAAACTCGGTCTTTGGATCGCCATGTCGTCCGCCGGGTGCAAGAGGTATCCGGTGATTTCCTGGCTACATCAAAGTTTCCCTAGGCGCCTGGTTATTTTGTAAATACAATTTGTCATGCTCACATGGGATGAGGCCAAGCGCAGACAAAACATCAAGAACCACGGCTTGGACTTCGCGGGATGCGACGCAATTTGGGATCACTTCACTGTCACACGTGAAGATCGGCGACAAGACTATGGGGAGGCTCGCCAGGTCTGCTTCGGTTTATTGGCCGGCGAAGTAGTTGTTATGGTTTACACGGAGCGCCCACGAGGGCCGCACGTCATTTCGGTGCGAAGGGCAGAAAAGCATGAAGCTCGCTACTACCGCCAAGTTGCCAAAGAGAACTTCGGCTAAGGTGTCCGACCCGGACAATCCTGCGTGGACAGAATACATGCTTGGCGCTCCTGTGCTAAAGCGCGGGCGCGGACCGCAGGCTACACCGACCAAGGTACTGACTTCCATTCGCCTGGACGCCGACGTACTTGCGTTTTTCAAGTCGCAGGGGGGCGGCTACCAGTCGCGCATCAACGATGCCCTTCGCAAGGAGGTCAATCGAAATTTAACTGGTCGTCCAAGCTCGACAACGCGCAAGCGCGTTGCGGCTTGACTTCGGCGTTAGAGCCCGATGGCAATAGTCAGTGCTACTATTTCATCCATGAAAGCCGAAACGATCCGCCGAGAAGCCCTATCGCTTTCCGTTCAAGAGCGGGCGGAATTGGCCGAGCAACTTCTCTCGAGCCTCGATGCTCTCTCGGAGATTGAGATTGAGCAACTTTGGTTGCTGGAGGCGGCGCGGCGTGCGGCGGAAATGGACCGGGGGTTGACAAAGCGCGTCTCTGCGGACGAAGTGCGCCGTCAGGCGCAAGCTTTGCTCAAGTGAGCTACTTCTTCAACGAGGCGGCGCGGATAGAACACCTTGAGCACGTCGCCTACTATGAAGAACAACGACGGGGACTCGGCGCGCGTTACCTCGCTGCCTTCGATGTTGCAATGGCCAAGGTCTGTGAGAACCCGGAGCGGTATCGTGTCGAGCTTGCTCCCGGCGTTCGGCGCTATCGAGTGCCAGGCTTTCCGTACAACATTCTTTATCGCCTGTCAGGCAGTGACGTCGAGGTTCTTGTGGTTGCACCTCATCGTCGTCGCCCGGGCTATTGGCTCGGCCGGCTTTAACTGGTCATTCCATCGGAGCGCCTGCGACGCCCGTTGAATTTCGGCGTTTGACGGCATAACACATGGTCGAGCTCAAAGATCTCCTGCTGCAAGTTGGCGTAGTCGTAACCCTCGTTCTTGGGTTGGTCAACCTGTACTTCAATCTTCGCGCTGCGAAGCGTACGTCCTTCATCAACACGGTCACATCGGAGCGTGTGAAGTGGATCGCCAAGGTCAGGCAGAACGTTTCTTCAATGTGTGCTCTCTGCGACCAACTAATTCTTCATCCAAATCATCAGCCGATGCCCGATGTGCTGCGTCAAGTTGAGCAAGTGAAGAGTGAACTCCGCCTTCAGCTCAACCCGAACGACCCTGAAGACAAAGAAATTGAGCGCCTGCTCGCGCGCCTTCCTAGCTGGAATCAATCAATGTCTCCCGATGAGTACCACAAGCTCCAAGCGCTAGTTGTCACCGCAACTCAAGCAATGCTAAAGCGAGAATGGGACAAGGTGAAAGATGAAGCACTTAGTGGCGATTTGCGAAAGAAGAGATGGTGGTCTTCCAAGAATGCCGTCTAACGAATAGCGTTGGATCGGACGCGTGAGGTATAAAGTGCCTAGCTCATACCCCGGCGTGCGCGCCGCCCAACTCAACCGTTGAGGCTGTAAATGAATCACCCCAAGCCGACCACGCTGGTCGACCGCGGTCATGCCAGTTACGTTGCACTTGGATCGCAATGAATCTGCAAATTCATGGCCCGCTACAAACCCCAGGAACGCCACAGCCTGCTGCTGCCGGTGGTGCTGTCCGAGCAGATCGTGCCCGGCAGCTTTGCCTTCGCGTTGGACTAACTGGTCGAGCATGAACTCGACCTGCGCGAGATGGACGCCAGGTTCAAGAGCGACGAGGTGGGCGCCAGCGCGTACGACCCGCGAGTCATGCTCAAGGTGCTGCTGCTGGCCTACAGCTGCGGCCTGATGTCCAGCCGCACCATCGAGCGCGCATGTGCCCGCAACGTGCAGTTCATCGCCATCAGCGGCGAGAGCCAGCCCAGCCACACCCACATCGCCAAGTTCGTAAGCGCCCTGGGCGCGCAGATTAAGCCGCTGTTTTCCCAGGTGCTGATGACCTGCGATGCGCGGGGCCTGATCGGACGCGAGATGTTTGCCATCGACGGGGTGAAGCTACCCTCCAACGCCAGCAAGGAGCGCCGCGGCACCCACGAGGAACTGCGCCACCGCGCGCGGCGGCTGGAGAAGGCGGCAGACCAGATCGTCGACCTGCACCAGAGCCAGGATAGAAGGTCAACGCACGGTGGCACCTCTAATGCATGGTGCACAACACCGAGAAGCTGGCCAATAACGGGTGGAGGCAGTAAGGGCAATCACAGGGCCCAGGAACGCCCCGAAACCCGGCACCAGGGGCACAATGGCGGCGTGAGGCACCTTCGAACTTCAATTCTTGCGACGCCGACAACCCTGGCGCCAAAAGGCGTTGCGGGGCACGGTCGGCGGAGCGAGATTGGGGTTTACTTACAGCCTCGTTAGGCATCCGAAGGAAAGACCCTGTGAAGACTTGCCCATTCTGCAAAGAGGACGTGCACGCGGATGCAATCAAGTGCCGTTACTGCCAGTCGATGCTTGTCGTACTTGAGTCAGCAAAGGCATCAGACGAAAGCCGCATTACCTATATCCTTGACCGTGATCTTGTTCGATTCGCCAAGTTCGCGGGAGCGATATTGGCAATTTTTCTCGTGGTGGGTGCCTACTTGTTCGGATTCAAACTGGAGTCGGCGCTCGAAAAAGTGCGATCCACTCAATTAGAACTGACGACTGCGCAGGAAAAGATGTCAAGTGCCCAGAAGGAGTTGGATGCTGCGCAGGCCGTCACAAGGAAACTGAAAGCGGATGTGGAGAAAGTTCTTGGCGATGCTCAACGCTTTGTGGGAGAAATTTCGACACAACGCACTCTGGCCATAGACATTGTTGCCTCGATGCGAGAACTTACCCCTCAGCAACAAGCCGCCGCTAGGACTGCGAGGGAGCAACAGACCGGCAAAGCTCGGCAGGACAGCCGCGGGAAACTCTGGCAAGTAGGTTCAACTATTCGAATCCGCTTCCTCGATGGCGATGCAGGTACGCATGAGCAGGTCAAGGTGATCGCTACGGAATGGATGAAATATGCAAATGTTCGGTTCAACTTCGTTCAAGACGGCGACTCCGAGGTACGTATTCGGTTCGATAAGAACAATGGCGCATGGTCCTATTTGGGAACGGACGCCCTAGGGATTCCAAAGGACCAGCAAACGATGAATCTTGGGTTCATGGATCGACGCACTGTCTTGCATGAATTCGGCCACGTACTTGGCCTCATCGAGGAGCATCAGAACCCCAAGTCCAATATTTCCTGGAATCGCGAGCTGATTCTTCGCGAACTATCGGGCCCTCCGAATAACTGGGATAGACAATCAATAGAGGCAAACGTATTTCGGAAGGCTTCGGCAGATCAATTGCCCCCCTATCGAGACTTCGATCCCAAGTCCATCATGAACATGACTTTTTCTGCATCATGGACTGGCGGTGTCGCACTCGGCAGCGGCGATGAGTTGTCAGAGAGCGACAAAGCATTCATTGCAAAGCTATACCCCAAGTAGAGCAGCCGTCGCGCGGATGCCCCTCAAGAAACACCATCCAAGTGATTGATTCGCAATGGTGACTTCAGGCAGGATGCAGTACTGTGACGTTCTGCATGCCCATCGTCATGGCGTTCTGCGAGAGATTGTGGAGCACCCGCTTGCGGGAGGGCTCCTCAAAGTAGTCCTGTCCCCGGTCTATGTATTCCTGGCCGGTGGTGGGCATAGCCTAGATCAGCCGAGCCAGCCGGTGGGCGGCTGGGGTGACGGCTTTGGGTTTGTCCCTGTGGGCACACATGCGCCGGTAGTACGTTCCCAAAGCCGATTGGCTCGAACGCAAGGCCGCTGCCGCCAGACGCAGCGCCTGCGCCGCGCGGATGGCACAGCGCTTGGTCTTGCCGCCGGCGATCTTGCTGCCCGGAAACAAACCCAGCCAGGAGGCAAAATGCTTGTCACTGGAGAACTTGCCGATGTCGACCGCCAATTCGGAGACCACCACCAGCGCGGTGGTCACGTCGATGGCGCCGATTCGGGTGAGGTGCACGCCGCACATCTGGAGGAGCTGGGCGCGCAGATCAAACTTGGGCGCCTTGCGGGCACGGCCGCACTTCTCGCTCTTGGCCGGTTCGTCCTCGCGCACGTGCAGGGTCTGCAACTGGGTCTCAATCGGCACATCGCACTCGGTCGATTGGGTGCCACAGAAGTCAAACGCGTCCCGGGCCTGCTTCAGGGCAAAGAGGTGCTCGGCGCGCCAGGCGCCTCGCAGGCTGACCACTGAAGCACCATGGCATTCACCGAATTCGAGCGCGCCGCAAACCTCAAGGCGCTGAAATGGTTCATCGAGAGGCGGCGGCCCCCCGAGCATATCCGGCCGCAGCTCGATATCGGGTATGCCGTGGTCGGGCACACCGTGGACGTGTTCGAGATTCGACCCGACTGGCAAGACAAGACCACGACCTGCCACACGCCGGTTGCCAGGGTCAGGTTCGTACGTACGAAGGACCATTGGCGCTTGTACTGGATGCGGCGAGACCTCCAATGGCACGGATACGAACCCGATGATGTCCACGGCACGCTGCTGTCTGCCCTCAAGACCATCGACACAGATGCCTACTGCTGCTTCTTCGGGTAGGCGAGGAGTTCAGGCTATGGCCAAGGCTGGTCCATTAACCGGGGAGCGCTCGTGTGAGGCCCCTCCAGTCGCCCGTTCCAATCGATGGATTGGCAATGAAGTTGCCGGAACGACGGTCGGACGATTTCCGGCAGCGGGCCGACATTTCCGCCAACCATTCCTTCCAGCGGCCGCACCTTCACCAAGCCGCGCCAGTCAGACAACAGACTCCCAGGAGACCTGATGACCGTCAAACGCATGGACAACGTCGGCATCGTGGTCGAAGACATCGATGCTGCCATCGGGTTCTTCACCGAGCTCGGCCTCGTGCTCGAGGGGCGCGCCCCGATCGAAGGCGACTGGGCCGATGGCGTGACCGGATTGCGCGGCATGCGCGTCGAGATCGCGATGATGCGTACGCCCGACGGCCACAGCCGGCTCGAGCTGTCGCGCTTCCTCGCGCCGGCCGTGGAGGCCGATCACCGCAGCGCCCCAGTGAACGCGCTTGGTTACCTGCGCGTGATGTTCACCGTGCAGGACATCGACGACACGCTGGCCCGGCTCGGCCAACGGGGCGCAACGCTCGTCGGCCAGGTGGTCCAGTACCAGGACGCCTATCGGCTCTGCTACATCCGGGGCCCGGAGGGGATCCTCATCGGGCTTGCGCAGGAGCTCGGGTAAGCATGGCGTCGTGCAACATCGACTGTCGGCGGCAGATGGCGCTGCGCGCCGCCGCCGTTGCAGGTTGGCAAGCCGCGCCATACCATCCGGAGATCGCCCGCCGCATTGCCTGGTCAGGAAGGAGGAGTAGGTCATGACAACAGTTCTTCACGGTGGTTGCCTGTGCGGCAAGGTCCGCTTCAAGGCCAGCGGCCCGCCGCTCAGGACGTTCGCCTGCCACTGCACCTTTTGCCAGCGAGTGACCGGGTCCTCCTTCTACGCCGAGTCGCTTTTCGAGCGTGACGCCGTCGAGTTCAATGCAGGTGAACTGAAGCAGTTTGAACACAGGTCAGACGGAAGCGGCAAGAAAGTCCATGTCCATTTCTGCCCGACCTGCGGAACCACGGTCGGACTGGGCTTCGAACGCTGGCCCGATATCCGGGCGATCTCGCGCGGCTGTTTTGACGACCCCAACGCCGTCGAGATCGGCTCGCATATCTGGACGCGTTCTGCACAGACAGGTGTTGTCTTGCCGTCGGACATAGACTGCTTCGACATGGCGAGGGCAAGTCTGGACGGGCAGGCGCAACCCGCCGTCAGGCACGCAACGCCTTCGATGGCCCGCATTGACAGCGCTGCCTGAGCCTGCGCCCGGTCGGCGCTCCATCGGCGGGTCAATTAGGCCGCGACCTTGATCGTCGGGCAGGCATACTCGCGACCCACGAGGGCGCGCGCCCCGAGGTAGGCGCATCGCGCCCGATCGGTGAGGGCGTCCATGTCGACATTGCCGGCGGCGTCACACTGTACGGCGACACCCCGCCCGAGGTCGAACAGGGACATGAACCGCAGGAAGTGGGAGCACATGGCGGGGCCGCAGGTGGCCCGCGCAGTGAGGGCTGGGGAATCCATGGGGTTTTCCTTCTCACGCTCGTCGACGGGTCACTGGACGACGCTTGCACACTGGTCATGCAATCCGGTGCCGGAGCACGGGGTTCGTCAGAAACCCGGCCCGTTCACTGTTCGCCGCGCGCCGCGTGAGCATGCAACCCGGCCAACAGTGGTACCAGTACATTCCTGCTTCAGGGTCTCGACTGTGCGGCGGCGTACACACCGGGAGAAAAAAGGCCGCTCGCACCTGCCTCGCCGCTCGGGCGCGGACTGCGCAACCGCACAGGAAGTGGCTGGCCCCGGGGTGCCGCGTCACGGGCACAATGTTCCCTGAAACCTCCCCCGCACTGTACCGGCCACGCTGTCGACAAGCCGGGCAGCGCGGGACGGGCCGGGTCATGGGTGACGCCGGGTATCCGGCAAACCAGAAAGCCGATCGATGTTCAAATCGTCCGTCCCAGCCATTGTGTTTGCCGCCATGATGGCCCCACTGTCGCTCGCAGCGGCGGCACCGGTCTACAAATGCGTCATCAAGGGCGTTGTCACCTACCAATCGGATCCGTGCCCCTC
>JANMZX010000330.1:0-2729 GCA_031383745.1 Rhodoferax sp.
CGTTCCCGGTGCGGCGTTCTATGCCGACAACGCCGACCCGCGCAGCCTGCGGCTGTCGTTCGTCACCCCCAGCGTGCCGGACATCGAACGCGGCGTGGCGGCGCTTGCCGCAGCAGTGCGCGAAAACATGCCGGTACCGGCTTGAGGCCGGACGGGGACACCGGCATGCTGACGATCTGGGGCCGCCTGAGTTCGATCAACGTGCGCAAGGTGGTGTGGGCGGCACAGGAGGTGAGCGCGCCATTCACGCGCACCGATGCAGGCGGCAGCTTCGGGGTGGTGCACACGCCCGCCTTTGTGCGCCTGAATCCGAATGCGATGGTGCCGGTGCTGCAGGACGGCGACACCACCTTGTGGGAGTCGAACGTGATCGTGCGCTACCTCGCGGTGCGCTTCCCTGCAGTGGCGTTGCTGCCGACCGAACCGGCCAGGCGGTTCGAGGCCGAGCAGTGAATGGACTGGCAGCAGACCACCCTCAACCCGGCCGGGCGCAATGCGTTCATCCAGTGGATTCGAACCCCGGCGCCGCAGCGCAATGCCGCCGAATTGGCGCAATCGGTCGCGGCCACCGAACCGCTGATGGCCCTGCTCGATGCGCACCTGTCGCGGCGCCTCTTCTTGCTGGGCGACAACTTCTCCGTGGCCGACATCCCGCTGGGCTGCGAAGTGCACCGCTGGTTCGGCCTGCCACAGCCACGGCCGGCCTGGCCGCACCTGGAACGCTGGTTCGCCACCCTGTGCGCGCGCAGCGCCAGCCGCGGCGTGCTCGACCAGACCCTTTCCTGAAAGACCATCCCATGCAAAGCCGCCCGTTCCGACAGGTCGACGTATTCACCGCAGTGCCCTACCTCGGCAACCCGGTGGCGGTGGTGCAGGACGGCAGCGGCCTGACCGACGCGCAGATGCAGGCGTTCGCGCGCTGGACCAACCTGTCCGAGACCACCTTCCTGCTGCCGCCCAGCGACGCCGGCGCCGACTACCGGCTGCGCATCTTCACACCAGGCGGCGAGTTGCAGTTCGCCGGGCATCCGACACTGGGCAGTTGCCATGCCTGGCTGCAGGCGGGCGGCCAGCCCGGCTCGGCAGACTGCGTGGTGCAGCAATGCGGTATCGGACTGGTGCGCCTGCAACGTACCGCCGACGGCCTGGCATTCGCGGCACCGCCGCTGCACCGCAGCCCGGTCACCGACGAGCTGCAGGACGGCATCACCGACGCGCTCGGACTGCAGGCGTCCCAGGTGCTGGCATCCCAACTGCTGGACAACGGCACCGCCTGGCTCGGCCTGCTGCTCGACACGCCCGCAACGGTGCTGCAGTTGCGGCCCGATTTCGCCGCGCTCAAGCGCCTGGGCCACAAGGTCGGCATCGCCGCCCGGTACCCGAGCGCCGCGGCGCAGCCAGTGTCGGCGCCCGGCCTGGAGGTACGCGGCTTTGCGCCCCACCTGGGCGTGGACGAGGACCCGGTCACCGGCAGCCTGAACGCCAGCCTGGCCCAGTGGCTGATCGGCGACGGCCATATCGCCGCACCCTACCTGGCGGCGCAAGGCGCCTGCCTGCAGCGCGCCGGGCGCATCACCATCCGCACGGACGACACCGGCCAGATCTGGGTGGGAGGCCAATCCGTGACCTGCATCACCGGCACGGTCACGTTGTAGTGCCCGCCCAGTCCCTGCACACATGACTGCCATGATCCTGCCCACGCTGTCCGAGATCGAAGCCGCCGCCGCGGTGGTGTACCGCAGCTTCCAGGCCACGCCCCAATACCACTGGGGCCTGCTGAGCCAGCGGCTGGGCACGGAGTGCTGGGTCAAGCACGAAAACCACACGCCGGTGGGCGCCTTCAAGATCCGTGGCGGCCTGACCTATTTCGACCTGCTGCGCCAGCAGGGCCGCATGCCGCACGAGGTGCTGAGCGCCACGCGCGGCAACCACGGCCAGAGCATCGCCTGGGCGGCGCGCGCGCATGGCGTGGCCTGCACCATCGTCGCACCGCTGGGCAACTCGGTGGAGAAGAACGCCGCGATGCGGGCGCTGGGCGCACACCTGGTCGAGTTCGGCGCCGACTTCCAGGACAGCCGAGAACACGCGCTGCAACTGGCGCAGGAGCGCGGCGCGCACATGGTGCCGAGTTTCGACAACGGCCTGGTGCGCGGCGTGAGCACCTACTGGTGGGAGTTCTTCCGGGCCGTGCCGAGCCTTGACGTGGCCTACGTTCCCATCGGCCTGGGATCGGGTGCCTGCGCCGCGATTGCGGCCAAGCTGGCGCTGGGCCACCCGGTGCGCATCGTCGGCGTGGTAAGTGCCCACGCCACCACCTATGCCGACTCGCTGGCCGCCGGGCGCGTGGTGGCGGCCCCGGTCACCACGCAGCTCGCCGACGGCATGGCGTGTCGCATCGCCGAGCAGGACGCACTCGACACGCTGGCGCCGCACATCGACCACATCGTCAGGGTCAGCGACACCGAGATCGCCGACGCGATGCGCGCGCTCTTTCGCGACACCCACAACCTGGCCGAAGGTGCGGGCGCAGCCGCGTTCGCGGCGGCGATGCAGGAACGCGACACGCTCAAAGGCCAGGTGGTCGGCACCACCCTGTGCGGCGGCAATGTGGACAGCGATGTGTTCGCCCGCGTGTTGTCCGGCGGCTGATTGGCGCCGCACGCGATGAAGTACCTGCAGGCCTATCCGCAACAGCTGCAGGACGAGGTGGCCGAATTGCTGCAGTCGGG
>JANMZX010000340.1:0-4751 GCA_031383745.1 Rhodoferax sp.
CTGCAGCAACACGTTGAACACATCCGGATGTGCCTTCTCGATCTCATCGAGCAGCAGCACGCTGTAGGGCTTGCGGCGCACCGCTTCGGTCAGGTGACCCCCCTCTTCGTAGCCCACGTACCCCGGGGGCGCGCCGATCAGCCGTGCCACGGAGTGCTTCTCCATGAACTCGCTCATGTCGACGCGGATCAGGTGGTCTTCCGAATCGAACAGGAAACCGGCCAGCGCCTTGCACAACTCGGTCTTGCCAACACCCGTGGGGCCGAGGAACAGGAACGAGCCGGTGGGCCGGTTCGGGTCGCCGAGGCCGGCGCGCGAACGCCGGATCGCATTCGCGACCGCGGTGATGGCCTCGCTCTGGCCCACCACGCGCTGGTGCAGTTTGTCTTCCATCTGCAACAGCTTGTCGCGCTCGCCCTGCATCAGTTTGGACACCGGAATGCCGGTGGCCCGCGCCACCACCTCGGCAATTTCCTCGGCGCCGACCTGGGTGCGCAACAGGCGCGGAGCGGTGCCAGGGCCTTTCTTCGCTTCGATGGCCTGCGCGTCCTTGAGCTGCTTTTCCAGTTCCGGCAGCTTGCCGTACTGGAGTTCGGCGACCTTGTTGTAATCGCCCTTGCGCGTCAGCTCCTCGATCTGCTGGCGCAGCTTGTCGATCGCCTCGCGCACCTGGGCGCTGCCCTGCGCCTGGGCCTTCTCGGCCTTCCAGATCTCGTCCATGTCGGCGATTTCCTTCTGCAGCTTCGCGATCTCATCCTCGATCAGGTCGAAGCGCTTCTGCGACGCCTCGTCCTTCTCGCGACGTACCGACTCGCGCTCGATCTGCAACTGGATCAGGCGGCGGTCGAGCTTGTCCATGACTTCGGGCTTGGAGTCGATCTCGATCTTGATCTTGGCAGCCGCTTCGTCGATCAGGTCGATCGCCTTGTCGGGCAGGAAGCGGTCGGTGATGTAGCGGTGGCTCAGCTCGGCCGCGGCGACGATCGCCGGGTCGGTGATGTCCACGCCATGGTGCACCTCGTATTTTTCCTGGAGTCCGCGCAGGATCGCGATGGTCGCCTCCACGGTCGGCTCGCCCACCAGGATCTTCTGGAAGCGGCGCTCCAGCGCGGCATCCTTTTCAACGTACTTGCGGTATTCGTCCAGCGTGGTGGCGCCCACGCAATGCAGTTCGCCGCGTGCCAGTGCCGGCTTGAGCATGTTGCCGGCGTCCATCGCGCCCTCGGCCTTGCCCGCGCCCACCATGGTGTGCAGTTCGTCGATGAAGACGATGGTCTGGCCTTCGTCCTTGGCCAGGTCCTTGAGCACGTTCTTCAGGCGTTCCTCGAACTCGCCGCGGAACTTGGCCCCGGCCAGCAACGATGCCATGTCGAGCGACAGGACACGCTTGCCCTTCAACGACTCGGGCACTTCCCCGGCGACGATGCGCTGTGCCAGGCCTTCGACAATCGCCGTCTTGCCCACGCCTGGCTCGCCGATGAGCACCGGGTTGTTCTTGGTGCGCCGTTGCAGCACCTGGATCGCGCGGCGGATCTCGTCGTCGCGGCCGATCACCGGGTCGAGCTTGCCCATGCGGGCGCGCTCCGTCAGGTCGATGCAGTACTTCTTGAGCGATTCGCGCTGGTCCTCGGCATCGGCACTGTCGACGTTCTGCCCGCCGCGCACCGCATCGATGGCGGATTCGAGCGACTTGCGCGTGAGGCCGTTGTCCTTGACGATGCGGCCGATATCCTGCTTGCTGTCGCACAAGGCCAGCAGGAACAGCTCCCCGGCGACGAACTGGTCGCCGCGCTTGATGGATTCCTTCTCGGCTGCCTGCAGCAGCGTGACCATGTCGCGGCCGACCTGGACCTGTTCCTGGCCCTGCACCTGCGGCAGCCGCTTCATGGCGGTTTCGGCCGCGCTGAGCAGGCCGGCGACATTGACACCAGCGCGCTGCAGCAATGCTTTCGGGCCGTCGTCCTGGCGCAGCATGGCCACCAGCACGTGGGCCGGCTCGATGTAGGCATGGTCGCTGCCGAGCGCGAGTGTCTGGGCCTCGCCCAGGGCTTCCTGAAATTTGGTCGTGAGTTTGTCGATTCGCATGGGTGGATCTCCGGGTTGTCCTGCACGTAGGGCGGGAGCGCCGGTTTTCAAGCCCATGCCACACCGACCCGCCGCGCGGGCCTGACTAAAATCAAACCCATGAACGTGCACCAGCTGTCCATCGCCTATGTGCCGGAGCAGGACCGCATCCTGGTGCGGGTCAACACCAAGCAGGGCCAGGAACTGCGCTTCTGGTTCACGCGCCGGCTCACCCTGGGGCTCACGCCCCTGCTGGACCGGGCCGTCACCGAGCATGTGGCCCGCCAGGGCGGGCCAGCCATGTCCCATGTCGCTGCGATGGACGACTTGTCCAAGCAGGCCATGACCCAATTCAAGCGCAGCGAAAACCTCAAGACCTCGGATTTCGCGACGCCCTACAAGACGCCCGAGGCCAGCGTGCCGGTGTTCGACCATCCGCTGCTGGTGACCGAGATCAACGTCGCGCCGATGCCCAACGGCCAGTTGCGGCTGAGTTTTTCGGAGAAGCTGTCCGGAACCACCGGGCAGCGCAGTTTCCAGATGGCGCTGTCGGACCAGCTGATCCATGCCTTCGTGCACCTGCTCGAGCGTGCGGTGCAACAGTCGCAATGGAAGGACGCGGCGCAGCCATCCTCGGCCACGCCCGCAGCCGACCCGTCGCGCGGGCCGGACAAGCCGCAGTACCTCAACTGAACCCGCTGTACCGGGCCGCGCTGCGTTATTCGGCGCTGATGCCGTTGCGCCGGATCACGTTGCCCCAGCGGGGGTAGTCCTTGAGTACCAGCGTGTTGAGCTCGTCGGGGGTGGACCCGTTGGCGTCCAGGCCGGCGCGCACCAGCACGTCGCGGACTTCGGGCAGCTTCAGGATGGCGGTGATCTCTGCGTTGAGGCGGTTGACCACCGCCGGCGGTGTCTTGCCGGGTGCGAAGAAGGCATACCACATGTCGACTTCCACGCCCTTGCCGCCCAGCTCCTCGATCGTGGGGACGGTCGGTGCCGCCGGATGGCGTTTCGGGCTGCCCACCGCCAGCGCCGTGAGACGTCCGGAATTCACGAAGCCCTGCGCCACGTGTACCGGCAGGAATCCGACCATCAGCTCGCCCGACAGCAGGTCCTGGGTGTAGCCGGCCGTGCCGCGGTAGGGCACATGCAGCATGAACAGCTGGGTCTGGGCCTTGAACAGCTCCATTGCCATGTGGTGTGGCGTGCCGATGCCCGGTGAACCGTAGTTGATGCTGCCCGGCTTGGCCTTGGCACGGGTAATGAGTTCCTGCATCGTCTTGATGCCGGTCTTCGGGTTGGCCACCAGCATCAGGGTGCCATAGGCGGCCATGGAGACCGGTGCAAAATCCTTCACCGGGTCGAACGGCACCTGCTTGTACAACTGCGAGGCCATCAGCATGGTGTTGGCGCCCATCAGCAGTGTGTAGCCGTCGGCCCCGGCCTTGGCCACCGCGTCGGCGCCGATGTTGCCGCTGGCGCCCGGCATGTTCTGCACCACCACCGGCTGGCCAAGCCGCTCGCCGAGCTTGGGCGACACGGCGCGTGCGATGGTGTCCATGCCCGTGCCCGGTGTGAAGGGCACGATCAGCCGGATCGACTGCGCCGGCCAGGTCTGTGCCTGGACCAGTGTGATGGCGGCGGCCAGGAACAGGCCGAGTGCGGCCTGGATGGATCGGTTGGTCATGGGCGTCCTGTTCAGAAAGTGATGGGGTGACGGCGTGATCCGGCTCAGGCGCGATCGAGCTTGAACACCGTCTCGGCATTCGACTGGAAAAACATCTTCTTCTCCTGGGCGCCCATGTCCATGGCGTCGAGCGCGATCACCTCATCCACCGCGTGCTGGTAAGGATAGTCCATCGCATACAGCACGCGCTCGGGGCCCATGAACTGCTGCGTGAACCTGATGGCGGGCTCCCAGGCCACGCCGCTGTTGGTGATGTAGAAATGCTCGCGCAGGTAGTCGCTGGGCAGCTTCTGGAGTGGCCGGATGCTGTCGTAACGCCTGGAGCGCACCGTGGCCTGGTGCATGTAGTCGAGCCGGTAGGCCCAGAACGGCAGCGCCTCGCCCATGTGGCCGATCACCATGCGCAGTTTCGGAAAGCGGTCAAACACGCCCGAGGTGATGATGCGCAACGCGTGCAGACCGGTCTCGACACCGAAGCCGTAGATCGCGCCGTCGAGCCCGCAATCCTGGAACGACCCGATCATGTTGGCTGGCAGCGCATTCGGATGCAGGTAGATCGGCGTGTCGAATGCCTCGGCCGCGGCAAAGATGTCCCAGAACTTCGGATCGGACAGGTACTCGCCCTGGGTGTGCGAATTGATCACCACCGCGTGCATGCCCAACCGGGTCACGCCGCGTTCGATCTCCTTCGCGCAGGCGGCTGGGTCCTGTGGCGGCACGGCGATCATGCCAGCGAAACGCGTCGGGTGGCGGCGGATGGCCTCGGCCAGCTGGTCGTTGGCCAGTTGCGCCATCGTGACGGCAGTTGCCCGGTCCATCACCTGCACGCCCGGTGCCGTCAAGGCGATCACCTGGCGGTCGATGCCGCAGGCGTCCATGTGCGCCAGCCGCAGCTGGTCGAGGTCGGTCAGGCACCGCATGATGTGCTGCGCGCGTTCGCTCGGGCTGCTCATGTAGAAACCCATCAGGCCCTGGAAGCCCGGGTCGACATTGCCGCGCG
>JANMZX010000018.1:0-3236 GCA_031383745.1 Rhodoferax sp.
TCGCTGGGCTGGGGCAGATCCTGGAACAGGCCCGCCTTGCTCGCCACATCTTCTTGGTCCATTGGTTTCGTCATGCACTTTTGACAAGCCAGTCGTCGGAGAGTTCAAGGAGTTTCGAGAAAAACTCTCACTCTCTCAGCCGACGTGGCTGCTCCGGCTGCCCTGCACGGCTTCGGCAAAGCCGCGCACCGCCAGCTCGATGTCATTGGCTACCACCACCATGTCGTAGCCGTCGGCCAATGCCTGGCGTGCCGCGTCCAGGCTGCCGGTAAAGATGCCGCAGGGCAGCCCCCGGGCGTGGGCTTCCTTCTTGACATGCGCGCAGTCGTTGGCCAGCCCGCGCGGGTCGGCCGCTGCGCGCGACAGGGCCAGGTCGCCAGTGCCGATGAAGATGAAGTCCAGGCCGTCGACGGCGCAGACGTCGCGCGCGTGGGCCACGCCCGACACGGTCTCGATCAAGGCGCCCAGCGCCAGGTGCCTGTCGGCCTCCACCATGCTGGCGATGCCATGCATCAGCGGGCGCACACCGCCGGCAGACCGGCGACCCAGCGGGGGATAGCGGCCCGCGTCGACGATGCGCCGCGCGTCGTCCGCGGTTTCCACCAGCGGCACAAGCACACCGGCGGCTCCGGCATCGAGCGCCTGGGCGATCGCCGGCAGCGAGCCGTCGCAGGTGCGCACCAGCACCGGCACGCGGTGGTTGACGATACCGATCGCCGCTTCCAGGGTGTTGCGCTCCCACAGGCCGTGTTGCAGGTCGAGCACCACGATGTCGGGCCGTGCGTGGGCCGCGATCTCGGCCAGGGGAACACTGCCCAGCGCCAGCCAGACCAGCCGGGTGGCGTGCCCGGGGCGTAACAGCGGGCGCATCGGACGATGGAACATGGTGGGTGCGGTGTGCATGGCGGGGTCTGGAAATTTTTGGAATTTTTCGTTGACAACAATATACTGTATATATTAGTATTTCGTCAATGCTGACTTGGCTGATGAAGGCCACTGGTGTTTTTTATCGTAATTCGCGCTTGTTTGCCCAGAAAATTGCGCGTTGCAGCGCTTCCCGGGGGTGCGTGGTGGAATTCTGGGTGTCTTGATGGATGCAATTTGCTCGTGAACGATATACAGTTATATGCTGACATGGGGGTGGAGTCTGAACGCGAGGCAACCCCTGTGGTGCCGCGGCAGGCGCTGCGCGAGAGCCTGAGCACCCGCGCCTACGACGCCTTGCGCGAGCGCCTGCGCCGCGGGCAGGTGCATCCGGACGACCGCCTCGTCGACACCGAGATAGCCCGCGAACTGGTGGTGTCGCGCATGCCGGTGCGCGAGGCGCTGTTGCAGCTGGTGGCCGAAGGCTACCTGGTGAGCACCGCCCGCGGGTACCGCGTGCCGACCCTGACGCCGCAGGACGTGACCGAGATCTTCGAGGTGCGCCGCCTGCTCGAACCCCGCGCCGCCGCGCTGGCCGCGCGTGACCTGCCAGGCGACGCGGCGCAGCGGCTGAGCCGGGCGCTGGCCGAGGCGCGCGAAGCGGTGGCACGGGGCGACTTCTCGGGCCTGTTCCACGCCAATGTCGACTTCCGCGAGGCCTGGCTCGGCGCCGTACGCAACACCCGGCTGGCAGCGACGATCTCGCGCTTCATCGACCATGTGCAGACGGTGCGTTACGGCACGCTGCGTGACCCGGCCACACAACATGTGGTGATCGACGGCCTGACCGAACTGCACGACGCGATGCTGCGCCACGACTCGGTCGTGGCACAGGACAGCATGTTGCGCTTCATCCATGCCGCCGAGCGCAGCTTTGCTGCGCAGGCAGCGCAACCAGCCCTCGCAGCATGATGCCGATACCCATCCGTTTTTCCCGTCCCGGCCGTGCGGCCGTTGTTTGTCCACCCTAGGAGTCGACCCCATGAAAATGTTCCTGACCCGAAGCATCGCTGCAGTCGCGATGGCCTGTGCCACCCTTGCGGCGCAGGCCCAGGAGGCGGTGATCAACGCGGTGCATTTCACGCCGGCGCAAAACAGTTATGCCAAGAGCTTCCTCAAGTACGTCGAGGCGGTGAACGAAAAAGGCAAGGGTGTGGTGCGCATCCAGGTGCGTGGCGGCCCCGAGGTGATGCCACCGCTGCAGCTCGGCGAGGCGCAGAAAAACGGCGTGATCGACATGGTCAATGCCGCGCCGGGTCTGTACCTGAACATCGTGCCCGAGGGCGAGGTGTTCTCGGCCACCTCCAAGAAACCCTGGGACCTGCGGGCCAATGGCGGCTGGGACATGGTCAACAAAATCTTCGCGCAGAAGGCCAACGCGCACATCCTGGCGCATGTGGATGGCGGAACGGGCTTTCACATCTTCACGGTCACCGAGCCGGTGCGCACCGCGGATGGCGGCGTGGACTGGTCCAAGCTCAAGGTACGCGCCGCGCCGCTGTACCGCGAGTTCTTCGAGGCCATCGGCGTGACGCCGATCGTCCAGGGCCCGGGTGAAGCCTACACCTCGCTGGAGCGCGGCCTGGTCAACGGCATGGGGTATTCGGTGCTGGGGTATGCGGCCTTCGGCTGGGACAAGTTCACCAAGTACCGCATCGACCCGTCCTTCCTGCATACCGACGTGCTGATCACGATCAACAAGAAGAAGTGGGACAGCCTGACACCGCAGGCGCAGAAGATCCTCAACGACGTGGCGATCGAGCATGAGAAGGCCAGTTTTGCGGCCAACACGATCGCGACCCAGCAGGAGGGCGACGCCATGATCGCCAAGGGCATGAAGGTGGTGGAACTGACCGGCGAAGGCCGCAAGAAGTATGTCGAGGCCGACTCGCGCGCCAGCTGGGAGCGCCTGACCAAGCGCGACCCGACGAACGTGGCCGCACTCAAGCAGAAGTTCCTCGACTGACGACTTACCACGGCCTGCGCGGCGGTGCGCCCGCAGGCCGTGTCCACGCCTTCCTCCCATCCCGGTTCGGGCAACACGCATGAATCTCCTCTTCTCCGCCGTGGAGCACCTCGGCCGCTGGCTCTCGCGCCTGACCATGGTGCTGCTGGGCATCCTGGTCGTGCTGGTGGTGGCCGACGTGGCGGTGCGCACCCTCGGGTTGCGACCCCTGTCCTGGGCGTCGTCCACGGCCGAATACATCCTTTTGTATGCGGCCTTCCTGCCCATGCCCTACCTGGTGCGCCACAAGGGCCATGTGTTCGTGGAGTTCCTGCGCGCGCCGATGTCGCCAGCCGTCAAGCGCGGC
>JANMZX010000031.1:0-2748 GCA_031383745.1 Rhodoferax sp.
TGATCGCGACGCGCGGCAGGCACGGCGGGCCGACGCTGGTCATGTTGCCCGGCACCCTGGGCACGGCGGCCATATTCCGCGAACCGATCGAACGGCTGGGAGGCAGTGTGCGCATGGTGTCGCTCACCTATCCGCTGATCGACGACATCGAGCGCCTCGCCGACTCGCTGGCCGCGCTGATGGACAAACTCGCCATCCCGCACGCCAGCGTCGTCGGTTCCTCTCTCGGCGGTTTCCTGGCCCAGCACTTTGCGGCGCGCCATCCGCAGCGGGTGGACAAGCTGATCCTGGGCAACACCTTGTGCGACCCAGGCCTGACGCGGCGCATCGTGCAGCGCCAACCGGTGGAGGAGCTGCGGGCGGCGCCAGCCACCAGGCACCGCGACATGGTGCTGGCCTCGGTCCGCTCCTGGCCCGAGACCGAACCAGCGGTCACGCAGCTCAAGGCCCTGCTGATCGACAGCGGCACGAGGCTGCTGAGCCCGCGCGCCATGAAGGCCCGCGTACTGGCTGTCCAGGCGGCACCCGCAGCGCCGGCGCTGGCCATCGCTGGAGCACGCATCACCATCATCGACTGCAAGGACGATCCGCTGTTGCCTCGCGCGGTGCAGGACGACGTGGTCCGGCGCTATCCCGGCGCCCGGCATGTCCGGCTCAAGACCGGCGGGCACTACCCCTACATCGTGCGGCCGGATGCGTATTGCGCGGTGCTGGAGCGGGCCCTGGGTATCGACTGAGGGCCGCCTCGGGCCCCGGCAACGCGTGCATCAGGCGTGGCCGCGCGGTCAAACCCGCGCCACTGCAGGCGCCTGCAGCTCGAGGTGGATGGCGATCGTGTCGCGTTCGGGCTGTTCGGCGTCCTCGACAAAGCCGAGCAGCCGCGCGAGTTCGCGCATGCGGACATTCTGCGGCAGCACGGTCGCCACCAGCCGCCGTGTGCCCTGGGCGCGCAGATAGCCGATCAGCTTGCGCATAAGCAACTCTCCCAGGCCCCCGCCCTTGATGTCCGAGCGCACGATGATGCCGAATTCGGCTTGCGTGTTGTCGGGGTCGGCCACGGCGCGCACCACACCCAGTGTCTGTGGCTGGCTCGCCTCGCCCTCACCCTCGGTGGCGACGGCGACAAAGGCCATCTCGCGCGCGTAGTCGATCTGCGTCAGCCGCGCCAGCTCGGTGTGTTCGATGCTGCGCCGGCTGTAGAAGACGCGCATGCGGATGTCCTCGTCGTCCAGGCGCTGCAGGAACGCGAGGTGCTGGGCCTCGTCCTCGGGCCGTATCGGGCGCAGCGTCAGCGCCTTGCCCTGCCATTGCCGGGTCTCTGCCAGCTGCGCCGGATAGGGCCGGATGGCGAAGTTGTCGGCGCCGGCCGGGGCGTCGGCGCTGACCCGGATGCGCGCGTCCAGCGCCAGCACGCCCTGGTGGTTGGCGATCAGCGGGTTGATGTCGAGTTCGACGATCTGCGGCACGTCGGCCAGCAACTGCGACACCGCCACCAGGCAGCGGCATACCGCATCCACGTCGGCCGCCGGCGTGTCGCGCCAGCCCTGGAGCAGACGCGCCACGCGCGTGCGATCCACCAGCGCGCGTGCCAGCGACAGGTTGAGCGGCGGCAGAGCCACCGCCCGGTCGGCGACAACCTCGACCGCCGTGCCGCCTTGCCCGAACAGGATCACCGGCCCGAAGACCGTGTCTATCGAAGCGCCCACGATCAGCTCCTGGGCATGCGGACGCAGCACCATCGCCTGCACCGTGAAGCCATCGATCCGCGCCTGCGGCAGTGCGTCCTGTACCCGCTGCAACATCGCCTGGGCCGCCAGCCGCACCGCATCGGCGCTGTCCAGGTGGAGCGCCACACCGCCGACGTCGGACTTGTGCGAGATGTCACCCGAGAGGATCTTCAGCGCCACCGGGAACCCGATCGCCTGCGCCATGCGCGCCGCAGCCTCGGGCTGTGCCTCGACACGCTGCGTCGTCACGGTGTCGATGCCGTAGGCCGTCAGCACGGCCTTGGCCTCGGGCTCGGTCATCATGTCGCGGCCACTGGCCAGCACCGTGCGCACCAGTTCGGCCACTGCCGCCGTGTCGGCCTTCAGCCCGGGTGCGGCCAGGGGCGGTGTCTCCAGCAGCTGCGCCTGGTTGCGCCGGTAGGCCACACCCATCGCGAACGCGCGCACCGCCAGCTCCGGCGTCTCGTAACAGGCGACACCTGCGTCCTGGAACGTCTGGCGCGCCTGCGCCACGGCCGTTTCACCGAGCCAGCACCCCATCCAGTGCGCCGGCTTTTGCTGGGCCAGCGGCACCAGGGCGCGCGCGATGTCGGCGCTTGGAACAATCGCGGTTGGCGCGTGGATGAACAACACGGCGTCCGTCGCCGGGTCGTCATTGAGCGCCTGCAGGGTCTGCACGTAGCGCTCCACCGGTGCATCGCCGATGATGTCCAGCGGGTTGCAGCGCGACCAGTTGGCCGGAAGCACGGCGTCGAGTCGCTGCAGGGTGGTGTCGGACAACTCGGCGAGTTCGACCCCGATATGCGCGCAGGCGTCGGCGGCCAGCACACCGGCGCCGCCGCCATTGGTGACGATCGTCAGCCGGTCGGCCAGGTTGCTGCGAAAGCGGGTCAGGGTCTCGGCCGCCAGAAACAGCTGCAGCATCGTGTCCACACGCAACATGCCGGCGCGGGCGATGGCCGCGTCGTAGACCAGGTCGGAGCCGGCCATCGCGCCGGTATGCGACGCGGCAGCCCGTTGC
>JANMZX010000038.1:0-5395 GCA_031383745.1 Rhodoferax sp.
CGCTACGCACCCGATCGAGCCGCGCTGCGGCACGCTGGCGGCGTTGCTTCTCCTCGCGGGCATGAGCCCGCAGCGTCGTCGCGCCTTGCCAGCCCACCACATCGCAGCCCGCTCGGGCGCGTCCAACTGCCGAATCTAGGTTGAAATCGTCGCCATTCGCCAGTTCGGTCGGGTAGTCGGTGTTGCCGCTGCCGGGGTTCGACGGGGCAAATTTCGCATGGAGACACGCCAGACGCATCTCCACGCTGCAGGAATCCGCAGCCACCGGCCGGCCTGCGAGTGCAGGCCAGCGCCGGCCCATTCAACTCTGCGCTGCCGGTGCCCGCCGTCGCCGCGCCAGTGCCAGCCCCGACAGCGCCAGTGCAGCCAGCGCCGCAGTGCCTGGCTCGGGCACTGCGTTGATGTTGTCAAGCACCAGATCGGCGGTGGCGCTGAAGGTGACGGACCGCAGGCCCGACCAGCCCTGGAACTGGAAACTCGCCAGGTCGCCGAGCGTCAGCATCGCGCTGAGCAGGCTGTTGTCGTTCAGCAGCCCTTCCACGGTCAGTACGCCGGTGGCCGCCTGGGGGTCGAGCAAGCCGTAGTCCAGCCCGAGCAGGCTGAACAGGCCGCCGCCGGTGGTGCTCAAAAGCAGCGGGCTGTTCGCCACCAGAAACAGGCCCCCGGAGCCGGCGCTGCCGATGCCGCCGACCGTCAGGTAGCTGGCGGCCTGCCCGTAGAGCGTGAAGCCGCTCTCCTGGTAGGTCGCCACGTTGGTGTTGTTGTCGATGTCGATCGGCCCCATGGTGTCGAAGGTCACGACCGCCGCCTGGGCGCCGAGCGAAAAGGTCAGGGCGGCCGCACAGGCCAGCCGGGAGAGAGCGTGTTTCATGGTGTCATTCCTTGCCGTGGGTGTTACTGCGCGCCGGGCAGCGGCGTGTTGAGGTAGGGGAAGCCGGGCAGGAACGGCTGCACCGCCTGGTCGACCGCGTCATGCAGCTTGAAGGCCGTCATGCCGAGCGGCACTGCGGCCGGGTTGCAGGCAGCGCCGAAGCCCAGCGCATTGGTGTTGCCGTTGGCCATGCACAGGCCCCCCATGACGGCGACCAGAGAAATGTCGACCACGTCGTCCTTGGGCCGGCGGCCGTTCGGGTAACCCGCGTTGTCGCCGCCGTTGGCCAGGATGTTGCCGACGATGCCCAGGCGGTTCTGCTGTGCAAACGGCACCGCGGCAATGGCGGTGTTCAGTCGCAGCATCTCCGAGGGCACCACGTTGCGCGGCTGGTTGACGGCACCGATGCCGGTCAGGAAGGTGGTCACCAGGTCATTGCGTCCCGGGTTGCTGGGCGCGATGCCCGGCAGCCCCAGGGCGATTTCGAGCAGAGCCGGCAGCGTCGGGTTGGTCACGTAGGTGGCAAACTGCCCGTCGTTGCGCGGCGCAGAGCTGTTGAAGCGGTCCTTGTCCGGCAGGCCGATCACCAGCTCGTTGACCAGCGGCATGCCCAGGCGCGACACCTGCACCCAGGCGCCACCGTAGCTCACCGTGGTCTGGTGGCCGCTCGGCGGATTGGCGTTCACCAGCTGGCTCTGGCGGATGCTGGCGGTCGTCCACGCGCCCAGCACCGGGTCGGTGCTGCCGGCCGCCAGCAGGCAGCTCTTGTGGATCTCGAGCGCCAGGGTGGTGATGTTCTTGTCGGCGATGGTGTTGGGGGCGGCATTGATCAGGGCCGGGTCGGTGATCACCGAAACCGGGGCGTTCACCAGGTCGAACACCGTGCCGAGGTTGACGGCAAAACCTTCCTGGCGCTGCCCGACGAACACCCGGCCCGGGGTTGCGCAGCCGGGGATGTTGACCGGGTGGATGTGTTGCGCCGCATAACCGGCATAGTCCGGAATGGTCTTGGTGCCGATGTTGTCCACTGGTTTGTCGAAGCTGGTGGCGCCACTGCCCACGCGGGTGATGGGGAACGACTGCCCGGTTCGGCGGTCGCCGCGCACCAGCGTCAGCGTGAACTTTTCGTTGACGTTCAGGCTGGCGGAGTTCGGGCTGTTGACCTGGCCCGCCTGTGTCAGCGGGATGGCCACGTTCTGGCCGCTGATCGGCAGCGTGATGCTGTTGAAGACGTTCTGGAAGCGGAACTGGAAGGTGAGGTCCTCCCGTGCGTCCCCGTTGTTGTCGACATGGATCTCGTACAGCGCGTTGGGGTCCATCTTGAAATAGTTCGGCCCGCCGTACGCGTCCTGCAGCGGCTGGTAGTTGGCCAGCACCGTCACGTAGCCCGCGCGGCCCTGCTCGTAGCTGTTGAACAGGTACAGGTCGGTGCCGTCGACCTTGGGCTGGGTCGCGATGAACGGCGCCTCGCGGTGGCTGGAGGCGTGTGCGGGCACACACAGCAGGCTGGCAAGCGCCGCCGCGCCGGCGGCGATCAGGGTGGTCGGCGCGTGGCGACGCCGGTGCGAAGAATGGGTCATGAATAGGCTCCTGGAAGGCGTTTCTGGGGCCGGCGCAGCGGCTGGGACGCGCCGTGCAGGGCCCGTGCCGGGAACCTGCATCCCTTGTACGCGGCAATACCGGGTTTGGATTCAGAATGCGGGCGCGCCGTCGCCGGGCGGCCGGGGCCGCCGCATCCCTGCCTCGGGCGCAGCGCCCTTGCGCCGTGCTTGCCCCGCACGGGACTTGCCGCGTAGACTGACCACTTTGCGCAACAGGAGCGTGGCATGTTGTCTCCCGAAGACTTGCAGCGTCTGATCCCGGCCGAGACCGCGCGTTTCCGCTCGCCGATCCCCACCCAGTCGGTGTCCAGCGACGAGTTCCTGCCCGCCGCCCAGACGCCGAGGCAGCGCGCGTTCGAGGCGCGCGTCCAGGCCTTGGGCACGACGCTGGCCCGCCGGCAGGGTATCTCGCGCCGCCGGTTCTTCCAGGGCGCCGCCGGCATGGCGGCGGCGTTCCTGGCGATGAACGACACCTACGGGCCGCTGTACCTGGTGAGCCGGGCCGAGGCGCAGACGCCCGAGCTGGCGAATGCCCGAGCCGACGCCCTCAAGGGCCAGTTCATCATGGACATGCACACCCACTTCCTGCGCGACGACACCCGGCTGGAGGGTTTCGTGCGCTCGCGCGAGGCGGTCGGCAAAGCCGGCTGGAACCCGGCGCTGGCGGGCAAGCCGCAGACGCTGGAGGACCTGAAGTTCGCCAACTATTTCAAGGAGGTGTTCCTGGACAGCGACACCAAGGTGGCGCTGATTTCCGGCTCCGGTTCCGAAGAGCCGCGCGACTGGTTCCTGACCAACGAGATGAAGGCCGACGCGCGGGCCGAGGTCAACCGCAAGGCCGGCACCCAGCGCATGTTCTCGCATGCGATCTTCATGCCTGGCATGCCGGGCTGGCTCGACAAGGTCGACCGCGACCTGGAACTGCTCAAGCCGGATTCGTTCAAGGGCTACACCGTCGGCGACAACACCAACAAACACCTGGCCCGGCACCCGTGGCACCTGGACGACGAGAAGCTGCTGTACCCGTTCTACGAAAAGCTGGCGCGCGCCAGCAAGACCCGCCCCAGCCTGGCCAACGTGTGTGTGCACAAGGGCCTGTTTCCGCAGGCGGTGACCGACCGTTTTCCCGACTTGGTGAAATACGCCGATGTGCGCGACGTGGGCAAAGCGGCGAAGGATTGGCCGCAGCTCAACTTCATCGTCTACCACTCGGGTTTCCGATTTGTCGGCGGCACCCAGAACGCCGGCTGGGAACAGTTCGAGAAGACCGGCCGCATCGACTGGGTGACCGACCTGTCCGAGATTCCGCAAAAACACGGGGTGAAGAACGTGTACGGCGACCTCGGCCAGATCTTCGCGCAAAGCACCGTGGCCGAGCCGCGCCTGTGTGCTGCCATGATGGGCCAGCTCATCAAGGGCCTGGGGGCCGACCATGTGGTGTGGGGCTCCGACGCCGTGTGGACTGGTGCGCCACAGTGGCAGATCGAGGCGCTGCGGCGGCTGGAGATTCCCGACGAGATGCAGCGCAAATACGGTTTTGCCCCGTTGGGCGCGGCGCAAGGCCCGGTGAAAACGGCGATCTTCGGGGACAACTCGGCGCGTCTGTACCACTTCACCCGCGAGCAGAAGCTGTCGCTGCGTACCGATGCCGTGAGTGTGGCGCGCGCCGAATATGACGAGCATGGAGAGGGCCGCACGAACCTGCGTTACGGCTACATGCAAGCGCGGGTCGGGTAACGGCATGGCGAGCTGGCAAGCTGGTTTTCTGCAGGCTGTATTGCGCTGGACGGTCAAGCGCAAAGCGCATCTGCCGATCGATCCGGTCGAGACACGCCGCCGGGTGCGCGGCGGGCGCCTGTCACGCAAGCTCCTGTCGCGCATCAGCGGGTTCCGTGCTGGAGCGGTCAGCGGCGACCAGGTGGCGCCGGCGCCGTGGCGGACACCCTCCAGCGGGCTCGGTGTGTTGTACCTGCACGGTGGCGGCTATTTTTTCTGTTCGCCCCAGACCCACCGGCCGATGACCCTGGGCCTGGCCACCCAGCTGCAAGCGCCGGTCTGGGCGCCCGACTACCGGCTGGCCCCCGAGAATCCGTACCCTGCGGCCCTGGACGATGCACTGGCCACTTTCCGCTACCTGCTGGAGACCGAACCGGCACGGCAGTGGGTGCTGGCGGGCGATTCTGCCGGTGGTGGCCTGTGCCTGGCGCTCGCGGGCCGCATCCAGGCCCTGGGCTTGCGCGCTCCGCTGGCCCTGGTGCTGTATTCGCCCTGGACCGACCTGACTTGCAGCGGGGCGTCGCTGGTGACGAACGACCGCAGCTGCTCGATCTTCAGCGCGCAGAGTGTGCGTTTCGCCGCCCGCATGTATCCCGGGTCCGCCGACCCGGGCCACCCGGAGATTTCGCCGCTGTTCGCGGATCTTTCCGGCCTGCCGCCGATGCTGGTGTTCGCGGCCGACGAGGAAGCGCTGCTCGATGATGCGACGCGCCTGGTCGAACGCGCCCGGGCCAGCGGCGTCGATGTGCGCTATGAACGCGTGAGCGGAGTGCCGCATGCCTGGCCGGTGTTCCAGCGCATCCTGCCCGAGGGGCGCGAGGCGATGCGGATAACCGGGGAATTTGTCGACCTTCAGATCGCGGCATACCAGGCCGACGGCGCGCGCGTTGCTTGTCAGGTCCGCAATGACACGGCTTGAACTGACCACCGGCGGCGATCGACGCGCCGGCGCCGGCACCTGTCCTATGATCCTGGATTCGGCAGTTGACCGCTTGTTTCCGCTTGCAACTCCGTATGAATATTGAGTTTTGTACCCACGACGGCGTTCACCACCTGGGTGAGAGCGCTACGCACCCGATCGAGCCGCGCTGCGGCACGCTGGCGGCGTTGCTTCTCCTCGCGGGCATGAGCCCGCAGCGTCGTCGCG
>JANMZX010000050.1:0-65926 GCA_031383745.1 Rhodoferax sp.
GAGCTCCCAGTTGCTGGTGAAGATGCCGCCGTCCTTGTTGCTGTCGGAGTAGCCCAGCATGATGTCCTGCTCGGCGCCGCCACGTTGCACCAGCGCTCGGATGCCGGGCAGGGCGTAGAACTCGCGCATGATGTCCGGCGCGTTGCGCAGGTCGTCGATGGTCTCGAACAGCGGCACCACGATCAGCTGGGCCCGGGCGTCGTCGTCAAGAGTGCCGTGCATCAGCCCGACCTCCTTTTGCAGCAGCAGCACCTCCAGCAGGTCGCTCACGGCTTCGGTGTGGCTGATGATGTAGTGGCGGATCGACTGCCTGCCGTAGCGGTCGATCAGCGTGCGCGCCGTGGCAAAGATGTCGAGTTCCGACTGCGCCAGCGCCGAGTACGGGTGGTCGACGACGCGCAGCGCACGGGCGTCGCACAGAAGACGCAGCAGCAGCGCCCTGCGCGCCGCCTCGTCGAGTTGCTGGTAACCGGCCTCGATGCGCGCGGTGGCCAGCAATTCTGCGACCACTTCCGCATGCTTGTCGGAACTCTGGCGCAGGTCGACCGTGGCCAGGTGGAAACCGAACACGTCCACGGCGCGGATCAGCGGATGCAGCCGCTGTGCCGCCAGCGCCGCCCCATGGTACGACAGCAACGAGGCCTCTACGGTGTGCAGGTCGGCGCCGAATTCCTCCGCCGTGCGGTAGGGATTCTGTGGCGCCACGGCGTGGCGCGCCGCCTCGGCGCCGGCGAGGTCGCGCAGGGTGGCGGCGAGGCGCGCGTAGACGCCGGTCAACGCGCGCCGATAGGGCTCGTCCTGGCGGTGTTCATTGGTGTCGGGGGAGCGCTCGGCCAGCGCGCGCATCTCGGGCGAACAGTCCACCAGCATCGCCGATACGGACAACTCGCCGCCCAGGTAATGCACCTCGGTCAGGTAATGCCGCAGCGCGACCTCGGACTGGCGCTTGAGCGCATAGGACAGGGTCTGCGCGCTGACATTCGGATTGCCGTCGCGGTCGCCGCCGATCCACTGGCCCATGCGCAGGAAGCTGGCGATCGGGCCGCTGTCGAGTTCGCGTTCCAGGTTGGCATAGACCTTGGGGATCTCGCGCAGGAAGGTGGCCTCGTAATAACTCAGGGCATTCTCGACCTCGTCGGCCACGGTGAGTTTGGTGAAGCGCAGCAGGCGCGTCTGCCACAGCTGCATCACCCGGGCGCGAATCTGCGCCTCGTTGTGGGCCAGCTCGCGCGGCGTCAGGGCGTCCTTGCGTGTCGCCCCGGCCAGCGCACGCATGCGGATGTCGTCGCGCGCCACCAGCAGCTGCGCGATGCCGCGCTCGGCGTCCAGGATGCTCTTGCGCTGCACCTCGGTGGGGTGTGCTGTCAGCACCGGTGACACATAACTGTCGGCCAGCGTGGCGACCACCGTGTCCGGTGCGATGCCGGCCCAGCGCAGGCGCGACAGCGCGACGTCGACGCTGCCTTCCTGGGTGTCGCCGGCACGTTCGTGAATGCCACGCCGGCGGATGTGGTGGCGGTCCTCGGCCAGGTTCGCCAGGTGGCTGAAGTAGGTGAACGCGCGGATCACGCTGACCGTCTGGTCGCCGCTCAGTCCGCTGAGCAGCTTTTTCAGGGCATGGTCCGCGTCGTGGTCGGCGTGGCGGCGGAACGCGACCGACAGTTTGCGGATCATTTCGACCAGATCGAAGGCGGCCTCACCGTCCTGGTCGCGGATCACGTCGCCCAGGATGCGCCCCAGCAGCCGGATGTCCTCCACCAGAGGGCGTTCGTTCTCACGCGCGTGCCGGGCGGACTCTTTGCGGGGGCTTGTGGTCATGGTTTTCGGGGGCGGTTTTGCGGCTGGCGGGCGTGGAAGCCCATGCTAGCATCGACTGATCCCCCACCGATTACCAACAGGTTACCGCCGTGAACTTGCCCGAGTCCCGCCCCCTCGTGATCGCCACGCGCGAAAGCCCCCTGGCCCTGTGGCAGGCACACCATGTGCGGGCTCTGCTCGAACAGCGCGGCCACCAGGTGCGTTTGCTTGGCATGACGACCAAGGGAGACCAGATCCTGGACCGCTCGCTGAGCAAGGTCGGCGGCAAGGGGCTGTTCGTGAAGGAGCTCGAGCTGGCGCTGGAGGACGGGCGTGCCGACCTGGCGGTGCATTCGCTCAAGGACATGCCCATGGACCTGCCCGAGGGCTTTGCGCTGGCCTGCGTGATGGAACGCGAGGATCCGCGCGACGCACTGGTGTCAAACCGCTGCGCCAGCCTGCAGGAGTTGCCGGCAGGGGCGCTGGTGGGCACGTCGAGCCTGCGCCGTGTGGTGTTGTTGCGCGATGCGTTTGCACGGATGGGGCGTACCGACATCCGGATCGAACCGCTGCGTGGCAACGTCAACACCCGCTTGCGCAAGCTCGACGAGGGCGCCTACGACGCGATCGTGCTGGCCGCGGCCGGCCTCAAGCGCCTGGACATGGCGCAACGCATCCGCGCCGCGTTCGAGCCCGAGCAGATGCTGCCGGCCGCGGGGCAGGGTGCGCTGGGCATAGAGGTGCGTGCCGACCGGCAGGACATGCTGGTGGCACTCGCAGGCCTGGCCCATATGCCCACCTGGCAGGCGGTGACCGCCGAGCGCGCCGTCAGTCGGGAGATGGGTGGCAGCTGCTCGATGCCGCTGGCGGCGCACGCCGTGTGGCACGGCGCACACCTGCGGCTCGCCGCCGCCTGGGGTGCGGTGGAGGATGGGCCGACCGCGGTATCGGTGCCGCCCCTGGTGCGCGGTGCTGCCAGTGCCCAGGTGCAGTCGCTGGAGCAGGCCGAGGCGCTGGGGCAGGGCGTGGCACTGCAGCTGTGCCAGGGCGGCGCCGTGCGGTCGAAGGCGTAGGCGCCCGGCGACGGCGCTGCACCACACCATGCGTGTCATCGTCACCCGGCCCGAACCCGAATGCAGCCAGTGGGTCGGCGTGTTGCAGGGCCGTGGACAGGACGCGGTGGCGCTGCCCCTGATCGAACTCGGCGCCACCAGCGACGACGCGCCGGTCACCGATTGCTGGCGCAAGCTGGCACGGTATGACGCGGTGATGTTTGTCAGCGGTGCGGCGGTCCAGCATTTCTTCTCCCGGCGCCCGGCGCAGCCACTGCCTGCGCACAAGGGCCGTGCCGGTGCACCCCGGTTCTGGGCCACCGGCCCTGGAACGGTGGCGGCCCTGTTGCGCCAGGGCGTCGACCCGGCCAGTATCGATGCCCCGGACGCGGGCAACGGCCAGTTCGATTCCGAGGCGCTGTGGGTGGTGGTGGGCCAGCGTGTGCAGCCGGGTCAACACCTGTTGATCGTGCGTGGCGCGGATGCGTCCGTCGCCTCGGCGGCGCAAGGCGCCGGGCGCGACTGGCTGGCCACCACCCTGGAGCAGGCCGGTGCCTCCGTGGACTTTGTCGTGGCGTACCAGCGCCGGGCGCCATGCTGGAGCACGGCCGAAGTCGACCTGGCCCGGGCTGCAGCGCAGGATGGGTCGGTCTGGCTGTTCACGAGTTCGCAGGCCATCCGCCATCTGGCGGTTTGTCTTGCGGGCCAGCCATGGGGCGCGGCACGGGCGCTGGCGACGCATGGGCGCATTGCGCAAGCGGCGCGGGATGCCGGCTTTGGTGTTGTATGGGAGTCACGGCCACGCATCGAGGATGTGGTGGCGTCGATAGAATCGGTCGCATGAATCCCGCCCCATCCGACCCGAGTGCGCCAGCCTCTGGCGTGGCGACGGATGGCTCTGTTCCCGCCCCAGCCCCAGCCCCAGCTCTCCCCGTGTCCCGCTCGATGCTGGTGACATGGCTGGCGTTGGCGCTGGCCGCATTGGCGATGGTGGTGAACCTGGTGTTGTGGCAACGGCTGGCGGTAACGCGCGAACAGATGGCGCGCCAGACGGCCGAGTCGGGTGTGCAGGCCGTCGAGGCGCGCACGGTGGCCCGGCAAGCCCAGGAACTCGCGCGCGATACCGCCGCGCGCCTCGCCGTCTCCGAGGCACGGCTGAGCGAAGTGGCCCTGCAGCGCAACCAGGTCGAAGACCTGATCCAGAGCCTGTCGCGCTCGCGCGACGAAAACCTGGTGGTGGACATCGAGTCGGCGGTCCGGCTGGCCCAGCAACAGGCGCAGCTGACGGGCAGCGTCGAGCCGCTGGTGGCTGCGCTCAAGAGCGCGGAGCAACGTGTGGCGCGCGCCGCCCAGCCGAGGCTGGCCCAGCTGCAGCGCGCGATTGCCCGCGACATCAGCCGGATCGGCAATGCGACGGTGTCGGACACACCCGCGCTGCTGGTGCGCATCGACGAACTGCTGCGCATGGCGGATGAGCTGCCGCTGGTCAACGCGGTGGCGGATGTCAGCGCCAGCGGCTCGCTCAAGCGCGTCGACAAGGAGTCCTGGCCGAGTTGGTGGGAGCGCGGCCTGCGTGTGGTCGGCGATGAGGCGCGCAACCTGCTGCGGGTCAGCCGCATCGAGCAGCCGGAGGCTGCATTGCTGTCGCCCGAGCAGTCGTTCTTCGTACGCGAGAACTACAAGCTCAAGCTGCTCAACGCCCGTCTGGGGCTGCTGGCCCGGCAGCTCGAATCCGCAAGAGCCGATATTGCCGCGTCATCCGCGTCGCTGAACAAGTATTTCGACCCTGCCTCGCGTAAGACCCAGGCCGCTGCGAGCCTGCTGCAGCAGGTGCAGGGGCAATTGAAGACCATGGAGCTGCCGCGGGTGGACGACACGCTGGCGGCCCTCACCACGGCCGCTGCCGGGCGCTGACATGCGCGTCGCCCTGTGGCTGCTGGCCCTGTTCGCGATAGCGGTGGCGGTGGCGCTGTTCGCCGGCAACAACCCGGGGTCGATCACCGTATTCTGGCCGCCGTACCGGGTCGATCTGTCGCTCAACCTGGTCCTGGTCCTGCTGTTGCTGGGTTTCCTGACGCTGCACATGGCGTGGCGGGCGCTGTCGGCGTTGTTTGCCATCCCCCGCGAAGCGCGGCTGTGGCGGTTGCGCCAGCGCGAGCGCAGCATGCAGCTGGCCTTGCTGGACGCCTTTTCCAATCTGGTGGCCGGGCGCTTCGTGCGCGCCAAGAAGGCGGCCGAGTCGGTGCTGGTGCAGGTGCGTTCGATCGAATCCGACGGCGATACGCTGGGCTATGCGGCGCGCCTGCAGGCGGTGTCGCACTTGCTGGCCGCCGAGGCCGCGCACTCGTTGCAGGACCGCCAGGCGCGCGAGCAGCACTTCCGTGCCGCGATGGAACAGGCCGCCGCGGGCGCCGGTCCGGAGACCCGCGAGGGGGTGCAACTGCGTGCTGCGCGCTGGGCGCTGGATGACCGGGATGCGTCCCAGGCGCTCCAGTTCCTCGACGAGATGGCGCAGGGTCCGGCGCGCCGCACGCTGGCCCTGCGGATGCGGCTGAAGGCGGCCCGGATGGCACAGCGCACGGTCGCCGCTCTGGAGACCGCCCGGCTGCTGGCCAAGCACCGGGCACTGTCTCCGGTGGCAGCAGAGGGCGTCCTGCGCGGCCTGGCGATCGAGTTGATCCATGGCGCCCATGATCCGGCGCAGTTGCAGAAGGCCTGGGAACAGCTCGATGCGCCGGAGCGGGCGCTTGTCGACGTGGCCACCGAGGCGGCCGAGCGGTTGCTCGTGCTGGGAGGCGACCCGGCGCTGTCGCGCCAGTGGTTGCTGCCGGCCTGGGACCACATGGTGGCGCGGGCCGGAGCCGTGAGCCCGTTGCAGACGGTGCATCTGATCCGGACGCTGGAACGCGGGTTTGCCAGCGCCTCCGGGGCCCCCGATCCCGGGTGGCTTGCACGCATCGAATCGGCCCAGATGCACAACCCGGGCGACCCGGTGCTGCAGTACCTGGCCGGTGTCACCTGCATGCGGCTGCAGCTCTGGGGCAAGGCCAACCAGTTGCTGACGCAGGCCTTGGCCCGGCTGCAGGATACCGGGTTGCGCCGCGATGCGTGGCGGCTGCTGGCAGAACTGGCCCAGCAAGATGGTGACCAGGAGGCCGCCACCCAGGCATGGCGCAAGGCGGCGCAGGCCTGACCAGCCTGCGTCGCCCGGCCCTGCGGACGGTCAGACCGTCGCGGCCTGTTCGAACGGCAACGTCATGTTGCGCAGATCGCGCCGGGTTTCGACCAACACCAGCGGACCCTCATCGATCACCACCGCTGCCGGACGCTCCCGCGGCACGTGGACGGATTTGGGCAGCGCCGCGATAGCCTCCTGTGCCAGGCGGATCTTTTCTGCATCCGAATTGACCCACTGCAAACCACATCCCTCGGCGATCTGAGCCAGATCCTGGAGCGGAAGCGCGTAAGGCTGCACCTTGGGCAGGCCGGCGGAAACCGGCGCAGTGGTCGTCGGTGTGGCTGCAGGTTGCCGGGGTGCTGCCGGGGCTGGCGCTACAGGCGCGGCCACGACCGGCGCCGTTTCCTCGGCTGGCGCCGTCAATGGCGCAGAGAAGCCTTCCAGTGCCTGCTGAGGACCTGCGTCCGCGGCGGGTTGACGTTCGCCTTCACCGTCACGGCGCGGTCGATCGCCGCGCGGGCGCCGCTCGCGTCCCGACCGCTCGCGCGGCCGGTTGTCGGCTCCGTCGGTCCGCTCGCCGCGGTCCTGCATTGCTGACGCAACCGCGCCTTCTGGCGCGCCCTCTGCCTGCACTGGAACGCCGTCGGTCGGCCCGGCGGTGGCAAGCGGTTCGCCCTGGTCCTGGCGCGGCCGGCGGTCCGGCCGGCGTTCGCCGCGTCCCTCGCCGCGGGCTTCGCGTGGTTCACGCGGCTCCCTTGGCTCGCGCGGCTCACGCTGCTCGGCGCTGCGCTCGGGACGCGCTTCAGCAGCGGTGTCGGCGCGGTCCTGGTTGCGGTCCGGCCGCGGTGCACGCTCGGCGCCCTCGGCGCGTTCAGCGTTGCCTCGGCCGCGCCCACCGCGCTCGCCATTGCGCGGCGGACGGTCGCCACGTGGCTGGTCTGCCCGCTGACCGTCGCCGGACGGCGCCTGGGCCGGCCCCGCGGCCAGGCTGCCGTCTGCGCCCAGCGGCATCGCGTTGGCGTCGACGCGTTCGCGCGAGCCCTGGGTGCCGCGGTCACCGCGTTCCCCGCGCCCGCCGCGCCCGCCGCGGCCGCCGCGTCCACGACCGTCGCCGCGCCCTTCAGGGCGGCCTTCGCTGCGTGGTCCATCGCGACCTTCGGTCGGGCGGCCATCCCGTGCCGGACGGCCATCGTCCTTGCGCGGCGTTTCGGCTGCCTTGGCCGGCACCGGCACTGGCGCGGGCGTTGCCGGTGGCGCGCCGAAGAGGTTTTTGATCCAGCCGAAAAAGCCCTTTTCGGCGGGTGGTGCAGGCGGCGCAGGCGGCGGCGCGACAGGCGCCGCGGCGGCTACCGGTGCCGGATGCGCGGGCTTGGGCGCAGGTGCCACGGCCTCGGGCCGGGGGGCAGCGGCCGGTGCCGGCGCGTCGGGCAATACGCCCTTGATCACCGGCGTCTGCCGGTTGGTGGGTTCCTGCGAGCGGCGCGTCACCGAGGTGGCGTCTTCCATCTCGTCGGCCATCTTGTAGCTGGCCTCGATGTTGTCCAGCCGCGGGTCGTCGTGCTTGAGGCGTTCGAGCTTGTAGTTGGGCGTCTCGAGCGTCTTGTTGGGAACCATCAGCACATTGATGCGCTGCTTGAGTTCGATCTTGGCGATCTCGGTGCGTTTTTCATTGAGCAGGAACGAGGCGACGTCCACCGGCACCTGGCACAGCACCGACGCGGTGTTGTCCTTGAGCGACTCCTCCTGGATGATGCGCAGGATCTGCAGCGCCGAGCTCTCGGTGTCGCGGATGTGGCCGGAGCCGCCGCAACGCGGGCAGGGAATCGACGCACCCTCGCTGAGCGCCGGGCGCAGGCGCTGGCGGCTCATCTCCATCAGTCCGAACTTGCTGATGGAGCCGAACTGCACGCGGGCGCGGTCCTGCCGCAGCGCGTCGCGCAGGCGGTTTTCCACATCGCGCCGGTTGCGGCTTTCTTCCATGTCGATGAAGTCGATGACGATCAGGCCGCCGAGGTCGCGCAGCCGCATCTGGCGCGCCACTTCGTCGGCGGCCTCCAGGTTGGTGCGGGTGGCGGTTTCCTCGATGTCGCCGCCGCGGATGGCGCGCGCCGAGTTGACGTCCACCGAGACCAGCGCCTCGGTGTGGTCGATCACGATCGCGCCGCCACTGGGCAGCTGCACCGTGCGTGCATAGGCCGACTCGATCTGGTGTTCGATCTGGAAGCGCGAGAACAGCGGTGCGTCGTCGCGGTAGCGCTTCACCCGGGCGGCATGTTCGGGCATCACATGCGCCATGAACTGCTGCGCCTGGTCGTACACATCGTCGGTGTCGATCAGGATGTCGCCGATATCGTGGTTGAAGTAGTCGCGGATGGCGCGGATGACGAGCGAGGATTCCTGGTAGATCAGGTAGGCGCCCTTGCCGCCCTTGGAGGCGCCATCGATGGCGTTCCACAGCTTGAGCAGGTAGTTCAGGTCCCACTGGAGCTCGGGCGCGGAGCGGCCGATGCCGGCGGTGCGGGCGATGATGCTCATCCCGTTGGGGTATTCGAGCTGGTCCAGCGCCTCCTTCAGTTCCGCACGGTCGTCACCTTCGATGCGGCGCGACACGCCACCGCCGCGCGGGTTGTTGGGCATCAGCACCACATAACGGCCGGCCAGCGACACGAATGTCGTCAATGCGGCACCCTTGTTGCCGCGTTCTTCCTTCTCGACCTGCACCAGCAGCTCCTGGCCTTCACGGATCGCATCCTGGATGCGGGCCTGATTGGCCTGCACACCCGGGGCAAAGTAGGTGCGCGAGATTTCCTTGAACGGCAGGAAGCCGTGGCGGTCTTCGCCGTAGTCGACAAAACAGGCTTCCAGCGACGGCTCGACGCGTGTGACGACGGCCTTGTAGATATTGCCCTTGCGCTGCTCGCGCCCTTCGATTTCGATTTCGTAGTCGAGCAGTTTTTGCCCGTCCACAATGGCCAGCCGGCGTTCTTCGGCCTGGGTGGCATTGATCAGCATCCGCTTCATGGTTTGCGTTCCTCTTCCTCGGCGGGGACCGATGCACACGGCGCTGGGGCCGTGGCGGCTGGTCCCCGGGTCTTGCGACCCGTTACCTGCTCATGACGAGCAAACGATGCCTGGGCGGACGCTTTGAACCGATGGGAATTGCCGGTCGCCGGTGGCTCACACAATGAGCCGCGGCGGTGGCGCGTGGATGGGGGCGAGGGGGTAGTATTGTGCTTGCGCTGTCGATGCGGGGGCGTAGTCGGCCTGTCGCACAGGCGCTGCCGGCAGCACCATGCCGACCAACCACGCGAAAAGGCGTGGAAGATGGGCAAGGATGAATCCGGTCAACACAATCATGTCGCTCAAATCCGCCTGCCAGTGGGTGCCTGGCAGGCTTGGGTATTCCATATCGGTGGTTCAATTCGCCGGCGTACCCGTTGACCCTGCCGACCACCACAAGCAATTGGCTTGTGGTCTGTCTTGTGGCTTCCCGGAGGCATCGACCTGCCAGTGACGCTGCGGGCTGAGTGTGGACTAAACTCCAGACAAATCAACCACTTGCAGCAAGTCGCTAGTGAAAGCCATTATAGGGGCCAATCGGCCGGACGAGGCCCCCCAATCCAAAACGCTGGTGGTGGACGAGGAGGACGCGGGCCAGCGGCTGGACAACTTCCTGATGCGCCACCTCAAGGGTGTGCCCAAGACCCACATCTACCGGATCATCCGCAGCGGCGAGGTGCGGATCAACAAGGGCCGGGCGACGGCTGACCGGCGGATCGAAGCCGGCGATCAGGTCCGGCTGCCGCCAGTGCGGACATCTGCCCGGGCCGATGCCAAGGCGCACGCCGTGGCGCAGGGCACGCCGGCTATGGGCGGCCCGGCGCGCCCTGCGCCGGCCCGTGAATTCCCGATCCTGTTCGAAGACGATTGGCTGCTGGCGGTGGACAAACCCGCAGGCGTGGCCGTGCACGGCGGCTCGGGGGTGAGTTTCGGGGTGATCGAGCAATTGCGCATGGCCCGCCCACAGGCGCGTTTCCTGGAGCTGGTGCACCGCCTGGACCGCGAGACCAGCGGCATCCTGCTGGTGGCCAAGAAGCGCAGCGCGCTGAAGAAGCTCCAGGACCAGTTCCGGGAGCGCGAAACCGGCAAGACCTACCTCGCCCTGGTGGTCGGGCAATGGCCTGCCAGACACAAGGTGCTGGACAAGCCGTTGCGCAAGTACCTGCTGCCCGACGGTGAACGCCGGGTGCAGGTGGTAACCAAAGACCACCCGGACGCCATGGAGGCGCTGACCCTTGTCAAGCTAGCCCGGGCGACCGGGGCCTACTCCCTGCTCGAGGTGACCATCAAGACCGGCAGGACGCATCAGATCCGGGTTCATCTGGCTGCCGAGGGCATGCCCATCGTCGGTGATGAGAAGTATGGCGATTTCGATCTGAACAAGTCGCTGCAGCGCGCGGGTGTGGATGTTCCGCTGCGTCGCATGTTCCTGCATGCGTGGCGGTTACAGTTCAGCCATCCCGACAGCGGCGAGCGGATCCAGCTGGCTGCGGAAATTCCCCCTGAACTGAGCCTGTTTCTCGATCATGTCCATCCAGCCCCCGCATGACACGCCCAGCCGCCAGGCGCCACCTGTCCGCCGGCGCGCCTTCGACCTGATCGCCTACGACTGGGATGGGACGCTTTTCGACTCGACCGCGATCATCACGCGCTGCATCCAGGCGGCGGTGCGGGATGTCGGTGGCACGGTGCCGACAGACGAGGCGGCGTCGCATGTGATCGGCCTGGGCTTGATGCAGGCGCTGGCCCATGCCGCCCCCGATGTGCCGCAGGAGAAATACCCCCAGCTCGGCGCGCGGTACCGCCACCACTACATGGCCCAGCAGGATGCGATCAGCCTGTTTCAGGGGGTTCTGCCGATGTTGGCCGCATTGAAGGCGCGGCAACACTGGCTTGCGGTTGCCACCGGAAAAAGTCGCAAGGGCCTGGACGCCGCCCTGGAGGCGGTCGAACTGCAGGGCCTGTTCGACGCATCCCGCACCGCTGACGAGACGGCCGGCAAGCCCCACCCGCGCATGTTGCACGAGTTGATGGGCGAACTCGGGGTGGAGCCGGCGCGCGTGTTGATGGTCGGCGACACCACCCATGACCTGCAGATGGCGGTCAATGCGGGCTGTGCCAGCGTCGGGGTCAGCTACGGGGCCCACGAGCCAGGGGCCTTTGAACCGTTGCAACCCCGGTTTGTGGCGCACTCGGTGCCGGAGTTGCATGCCTGGCTGGTCGCCAACGCGTAGGCCGGACGATGTTTCCCCAGGTGGCCTTGTGCCCGTCCGACGCCCTGGTTGACAGCGGCATGGCGGTCGGTTTCGACGTGTCGTTCCAGGGGCAGACCTGTCGCGCGTTCGCGATCCGCTACGGCGGGCAGGTGCATGCGTACCTCAACCGGTGCAGCCACGTGCCGATGGAAATGGACTACCAGCCGGACCGGTTCTTCGATTCGACCGGGCACTGGCTGATCTGTGCCACCCATGGCGCGCTCTACCGACCCGATACCGGGCGCTGCAGCGGAGGGCCCTGCCGCGGGGGCCTGGTCAAGATTGCCCTGGAAGAGCGCGACGGCGTCGTGCACTGGCATACTGCCCACAACCTGAAACCTCTTGAGTTTTGACATGATCGATCCTTCCCAGCCCGACAACCAGTCGGCAACACCCCCGCCCTTGCAGGCGACACCCACCGCGCCCGGCTGGGAGCGCGCGGCGCTTGAAAAGCTGGCATTCGCGGCCCTGGAGGAGCAGCGTACGGCCCGGCGCTGGCGCACTTTCGTACGGATTTCCTGGCTGGCGTTTTTTGTGGTCCTGGTGTGGATCGGCTTGCACCGCGGCGGGCCGTCGACAGACGTGTCGTCACCGCACACGGCGCTGGTGGAGATCACCGGCGAAATCTCGACCGGCGGCGAAGCGAGCGCCGACGTGGTGCTGACGGCGGTGCGGGCAGCGTTCGAGGACGAGGGCGCGCTGGCGGTCGTCCTGCTGATCAATTCACCGGGCGGCAGCCCGGTGCAGGCAGGCATCATCAACGACGAGTTGGCGCGCCTGAAGACCAAGCACAACAAGCCGGTGTATGCGGTGGTGGAGGAAACCTGTGCGTCGGCCGCCTATTACATCGCCGTGTCGGCGGACCGGATATTCGTCAACAAGGCCAGTGTCGTCGGCAGCATCGGCGTGCTGATGGATGGTTTTGGCTTCACCGGCCTCATGGACAAACTGGGCGTGGAGCGCAGATTGATGACGGCCGGCGAGAACAAGGGCTTCCTCGACCCCTTCAGCCCGCAGACCGAGCGGCAGCGGGCCTTCGCGCAGACCATGCTGGACCAGATCCACGCCCAGTTCATCGCCGCCGTGAAGGCCGGCCGCGGCAAGCGGCTCAAGGAGACGCCCGAAACGTTCAGCGGCTTGTTCTGGACTGGCCAGCAGGCGATCGAAATGGGGCTGGCCGACCAGTTGGGCAGCCTGGATTACGTGGCGCGCGAAATCGTGAAGGCCGAAGATATCGTCGACTACACGCGGCGTGAAAACGTGGCCGAGCGGTTGGTCAAGCGGTTTGGCGCCTCCATCGGTGATGGCGCGATCAAGGCCCTGCGCGCCACGTCGACGCTGCGCTGACGGCGCGCGGCGGCGGCCTCAGGGCCCGATGCCGTATACGGCCGGGCTTGCATTGCCCGGGCCGCGGCCCGGGCCCTGGCTGCGCCATTGGGCGATCGTCGCGCTGTAGGTCTGTGCATCGGGTGTGGTCAGGCCGCTGCTGATGGCAAGCCGCGTACCGGCGGCCAGGGTCTGCAGCAAGGTCTGCAGCATCGCGGCATTGCGGTAGGGCGTTTCTATGAACAACTGGGTCTGCCCGGTTTTCCTGGCCAGCGCTTCCAGCTCACGCGCCCTCTGGGCGCGCCCGGCGGCGTCCGCTGGCAGGTAGCCGACAAACGCGAAACTCTGGCCGTTCAGGCCGCTGGCTGCCAGCGCCAGCATCAGCGAGACCGGACCGACGAGGGGAACCACTTCCAGTCCCAGGCTGTGGGCTGCGCGCACCACCGATGACCCCGGATCGGCGATCGCGGGCATGCCAGCCTCGCTGGCCAGCCCCATGTCGTGGCCAGCGCGCGCAGGCGCCAGCAAAGCGGAGGCATCGAAGCCGCCGGCGTGGTCGCCCTTCTTGTGAACCTCGCGCGGGAGCTCGACGATCTGGAGCGACTGCAACGGCGCAGTCAGCGGATGCACCACATGTACCCGCCTCAGGTAGGCGCGCAGCGACTTGGCGTTTTCGCAGATCCAGTGCCCGAGCCCGGCGGCGGTGCGCAGCGTGGCGGCGGGCATCTGGTCCGGCAACGCCGACAGATTCTGGCAACCGAAATCCAGCGGCGCGGGAACCAGGAACAGCCGGCCCGCCGGTCGCGCCTGCTGCATCGGAGCCGCCTGGGTGCTCACAACACGGCCACGCCGGCTTGACGCAGCAGGCGGCAGGTGCGGATCAGGGGCAGGCCGACCAGCGCCGTGGGGTCGTCGCTGACGATGGCGTCCAGCAAGGCGATCCCCAGGCCCTCGCTCTTGGCGCTACCGGCGCAGTCATAAGGCGTTTCAGCCAGCAGATAGGCCTCGATCTCCGCGTCGGCGAGTGTACGGAAACGCACTTGCACCTGGGCCAGTTCCAGCCCGGAGAAGCCGCTGGCCCGGCAGACCACCGCGACAGCGGTCTGGAAGACGATATCCTGGCCGCTCATGCGGCGAAGCTGCGCCACCGCCACCTCATGCACCAGGGGTTTGCCGAGCGGGGTGCCATGGTGGTCGGCGACCTGGTCCGACCCGATCACGACGGCGTCGGGGTGCTCGCGGGCCACCGCCTGCGCCTTTGCCATGGCGAGGCGGCACGCCAGATCCCTGGGTGTTTCTCCAGCCAGCGGGGTTTCGTCCACCTGAGGCGCCACGACATCGAATCGCAGGCGCAGACGCGCCAGCAACTCGCGCCGGTAGGGAGATGTCGAGCCCAGGATCACCGGGCGGTGTGGCGCTTCTGTCATGTGGTGATTCTCTTACACTCGACCCATGACCAAAGAGCTTGCAGCCCCGCGCCTGGATGGGCGTGCCTTCGCGCAGGGCGCCGGCAATCTGTCGGGCTGGGAGCCACTGGCCCGCTTTCCCAGGATCGTGGACGCCAGCGCGCACGAGGCGCCCGACGGGTTGGTCCATTGGGAGGCGCGGGGCGAAGCGCGGCAAAGTGCGATCGGCCAGCCGGAGCTGTGGATGCACCTCGACGCCGATGCCCGGGGGCCCCAGGTGTGCCAGCGCTGCCTTGGGGCGATGCAGGTGCATCTGCAGGTGGAACGGTGGTTCCGGTTCGTCGAGGACGAGGCCAGTGCCACCGCGCAGGACGAAACCTGCGAAGAGGACCTGCTCGTGCTGGACCATGATTTCGACCTGCATGGGCTGATCGAGGACGAGCTTTTGCTGGAACTGCCCTACATTGCGCGGCACGAGGCGTGCCCCACGCAGCCGACGATGTCTGTCAGCGATCCGGCGTTCGTCGCCGAGCCGGTGCGACCGAACCCGTTTGCCGCACTTGCGTCATTGAAGCCTGGCAAGAGCAGCTGAAGCAGCGAGTTGGGTTATACTCGAAGGCTTCGCATGGCGCATCCAGTCTGCGACCCCATCAACCCGGCGTGTCCAGTCCTGGCCACGTCAAAGCACCAAGGAGCGGATCATGGCCGTCCAACAAAACAAGAAGTCCCCGTCCAAGCGCGGAATGCACCGGTCGCACAATGCCCTGGTGGTGCCCGGTATCGCCGTGGAACCCACCACCGGTGAAACGCATCTGCGCCACCATATCAGCCCGACGGGTTTCTACCGCGGCCGCAAGGTCATCAAGACAAAAGCCGAAGCCTGACACGCATTCATGCACGCGAGCCCGACGCTATCTTCATGGTAGCGCCGGGCTTTTGCATTGATGGCGCGCCCTGTGGCCGTCCGTCGCGGCACGTGCCCTGACCGTTGATGACAACCATTGCCGTCGATTGCATGGGGGGGGACCACGGACCGGCCGTGACCCTGGTCGCCTGCCGCAACTTCCTGTCGCACCACCCCGACGCCAGACTCATTCTTGTCGGCCTGCCGGAGCAACTGGCCGGGTTCGCGGATCCCAGGGCCACGGTCGTCGCGGCCAGCGAGGTGGTTGGAATGGACGACCCGGTCGAGGTCGCCTTGCGGCGCAAGAAGGACTCCTCGATGCGGGTGGCCGTGCAACAGGTCAAGGACGGCCTCGCGCAGGCGGCGGTCTCTGCCGGCAATACCGGCGCGCTGATGGCCATTTCCCGCTACCTGCTCAAGACCATCGACGGCATCGACCGGCCCGCGATTGCTACCCAGCTACCCAACGCCCGGGGGGGCGCCACCACGGTGCTCGATCTGGGCGCCAACGTCGATTGTTCTGCCGAGCATCTGCTGCAGTTCGCTTTCATGGGTTCGGCACTGGTCTCGGCACTCAGGGACGACAGCAACCCGTCGGTGGGGCTGCTCAACATCGGTGAGGAGGTCATCAAGGGCAACGAGACCATCAAGAAAGCCGGCGAGTTGTTGCGCGCCGCCCACGCTGCGGGCAGCCTGCGGTTCTTTGGAAACGTCGAAGGCAACGACATCTTCAAGGGCACCGTCGATATCGTGGTGTGCGACGGGTTTGTGGGCAATGTCGCATTGAAGGCGACCGAAGGCGTCGCGACGATGATCGGCGACTTCCTGCGTGCAGAGTTTTCCCGCTCGATCTGGACCCGTCTTGCGGCACTGGTCGCGTATCCGGTGCTGACGGCGTTCAAGCGCCGCGTGGACCACCGGCGCTACAACGGTGCCGCGCTGCTTGGATTGCGCGGGCTGGTCTTCAAGAGCCACGGGTCGGCCGACCCCGTGGCGTTCGAGCACGCCCTGGGGCGCGCGTATGATGCTGCTCGACATCAACTGCTTGAGCGTGTCCAGACCCGCATCGCCCTCGCGAGGCCCCTGTTGTCGGTCGGTGCGGTGACGGTTCAGGCGACATCGGACAATCAAGAAAGCGCATGAGACGATATTCCAGAATCACCGGCACCGGCAGTTACCTTCCCCCGCGTCGTCTGAGCAATGCCGACCTTGTCCAGGAACTGGCATCCAAGGGCGTGGAAACCAGTGATGACTGGATCGTGGAGCGTACCGGTATCCGAGCCCGCCATTTCGCGGCTCCCGAGGCGTGCACCAGCGACCTGGCCCTGCAGGCTGCCAGGAATGCGCTCGCGGCGGCCGGGCGCGAGCCGGGCGAGATCGATCTGATCATCGTCGCCACGTCGACGCCTGACATGGTCTTCCCGTCGACCGCCTGTATCCTCCAGCACAAGCTGGGTGCGGCCGGTGGGGCGGCATTCGATGTGCAAGCCGTTTGCAGCGGTTTCGTATATGCCTTGACCATCGCCGATGCGATGATCCAGACTGGTTCCGCGTCGCGTGCGCTCGTGATTGGTGCCGAGGTTTTTTCCCGTATCCTCGATTTCAGCGACCGCACCACCTGCGTGCTGTTTGGCGATGGCGCGGGGGCTGTGGTGCTTGAGGCATCGGACTCCCCGGGCATCCTTGCCACCGACCTGCATGCCGACGGCAAGCATGTCGACATCCTGTGTGTGCCCGGCAGTGTGTCGGGTGGGCAAGTCATCGGCGAACCGTTGCTGAAGATGGACGGCCAAGCGGTCTTCAAGCTGGCTGTCGGGGTGCTGGAAGAGTCGGCCCGTGCGGTTCTGGCAAAGGCCGGCAAGGCAGCATCGGACCTCGACTGGCTGATCCCCCACCAGGCCAACATCCGTATCATGCAAAGTACTGCGAAGCGGTTGAAGCTGTCGATGGAGCGCGTCATGGTCACCGTCGACCAGCACGGCAATACGTCGGCTGCGTCGATTCCGCTTGCGCTCGATGCCGGGGTGCGTGCGGGCAAGATCCGGCCCGGGCAGTTGCTGATGCTCGAAGGTGTCGGCGGCGGGTTCACCTGGGGTTCCGTACTGTTGAATCTGTAGGGCAAGATGAAACCGTTTGCTTTTGTATTTCCGGGCCAGGGATCGCAGTCAGTCGGCATGCTTGACGCCTGGGGTGACGACCCTGTGGTGGCCGCAACGCTGGCGGAGGCGTCCGACGCGCTGCACGAGGACCTCGGCGCGCTGATCCACCACGGCCCGAAGGAGGCGCTGGCGCTGACCACCAATACCCAGCCGGTGATGCTGGTGGCGGGTGTGGCCATCTACCGGGTGTGGATGGCCCGCACCGGTGCGTTGCCTGCGGCGGTCGCCGGTCACTCGCTGGGCGAGTACTCCGCGTTGGTGGCTGCGGGCGTGGTCACGCTGGCGCAGGCGGCACCACTTGTCCGGTTGCGGGCGCGCGCCATGCAGGATGCGGTTCCCGTCGGTGCCGGGGCCATGGCCGCGGTGTTGGGCCTGGATGCCCAAAAAGTCGTCGCGGTGTGTGCCGAAGTGACGGCCGGCTTTACCGCCGACAGCGGCGAACAGGTCCAGGCGGCGAATTTCAACGAGCCTCTGCAGACCGTGATTGCCGGCACCAAGGCTGCGGTCGACAGGGCCTGCGAAGCCCTCAAGGCCAGCGGTGCCCGGCGGGCCTTGTCGCTGCCGGTGTCGGCGCCGTTCCATTCCGCACTGATGCGCCCGGCGGCCGAAAAACTCCGTGAAGCGCTGGCTGCCATGGAACTGAAAAAGCCCGCGATAGACCTTGTGAACAACGTCGACGTGGCGACGGAAGTCGACGTGCAGCGAATTCGTGACGCGCTGTATCGCCAGGCGTTCGGTCCGGTGCGGTGGGTCGAGTGTGTGCAGGCGCTGCGTGCGCGCGGGTTGTCGCATATTGTCGAATGTGGTCCGGGCAAGGTTCTGGCAGGCATGGTGTCGCGCATCGACCCGACGATGACAGGCATGTCGCTGGTGGAGCCGGCGGGCCTGCTCACCGTCGAGATGGCCTTGAACGGTGTTGTGCAATGAGTGGCGCCGATACGCAGGCTCAGATCGCCCTTGTTACCGGGGCATCGCGCGGCATCGGCCGGGCGATCGCATTGGAACTGGCTACGCAAGGGTATCGCGTGTCGGGCACTGCGACGACGGCGGCTGGCGCGGCGTCGATCAGCGCCGATCTGGCGCAGTTTGCCGGTTGCTCGGGGGAGGTGCTGGACGTGACGGACCTCGTGTCGGCAGAGGCACTGGTCGAGCGCATGGTGCGCACCCAGGGTGGCCTGCATGTGCTGGTGAACAATGCGGGCATCACGCGCGACATGCTGGCCATGCGACTGAAGGACGAGGATTGGGATGCAGTGATCGACACCAATCTCAAGGCCGTCTTTCGCATGAGTCGCGCTGTCATGCGCACCATGATGAAACAACGCTACGGCCGTATTGTGAACATCACGTCCGTGGTGGGAGCTTCCGGCAATGCCGGGCAAAGCAACTACGCAGCCGCTAAGGCCGGGGTGGCTGGCATGACGCGCGCGCTGGCGCGGGAACTGGGTTCACGCAATATCACGGTCAACTGTGTTGCGCCCGGTTTCATCGAGACCGACATGACCGCGTCGCTGCCGCCCGAGCAACACAAGGCGCTGCTGGCCCAGGTGCCGGCGGGTCGCCTTGGCATCGCGTCAGAAGTCGCCCATGCAGTGGCGTATCTGGCATCGCCCCGAGCGGCGTACGTCACTGGCCAGGAGCTGCACGTGAACGGCGGCATGTACATGTAGCGCGGTACGGCAGGGCCTCGGGTCTTGCCAACGGCACCAGCAGATCCGGGGCTGCCTCTGGAGGCGGCTAAAATCCTTAATTCATCCACAACCCTTCGAGGGAACCCATGAGCGATATTGAAGCGCGCGTCAAGAAAATCATTGCAGAACAACTTGGAGTTGAAGAATCCCAGGTCACCAACGCGAAGGCGTTTGTTGCCGACCTCGGCGCAGACTCCCTCGACACGGTCGAACTGGTCATGGCCCTGGAGGACGAGTTCGGCATCGAGATTCCGGATGAAGACGCGGAGAAGATCACGACCGTGCAAAACGCGATCGACTACGCCAATACGCACCAGAAGGCCTGAAGCAGCGGGTCGCCCGGGCGGCCCCTGATGCTTGTTTCGCGTCTGCGCACGATCGCCGGGTTGCGCAATCGATCATTGATTACCTGGAACAGAGTCCATGTCCCGTCGTCGAGTCGTTGTCACTGGTTTGGGGTGTATCAGCCCGGTTGGAAATACCGTCGGCGAAGCCTGGGGCAGCCTGCTTGCGGGAAAGTCCGGCATCGACCTGATCACAAAGTTCGACGCCTCGAATTTCGCTTGCCGGTTCGCCGGTGAAGTGAAGGGTTTTGACCTCGAGTCCTACATCCGCGCCAAGGAGGCGCGGACGATGGATTCATTTATCCACTTTGGCATTGCAGCCGCCGCTCAGGCCGTGGCGGATGCCGGCCTTCCTACCGGTGATGCGTTGGGCGACGAGCTGGCAACCCGCATTGGCTGCGTGATCGGTTCCGGTATCGGGGGTTTGCCCTTGATCGAGGCGACCCGGGACGAACTGACTGCCCGTGGCCCGCGCCGGATCTCTCCATTTTTTGTGCCCGCCTCCATCATCAACATGATCGCCGGGCACGTGTCCATGCGTTTTGGCTTCAAGGGCCCCAATCTCGCGATCGTGACCGCCTGCACGACGGGCCTGCATTGCATCGGCGAAGCCGGCCGGATGATCGAATACGGCGACGCCGACGTGATCGTCGCAGGCGGCTCCGAGGCGACCGTGTCCCCTCTGGGCATCGGAGGGTTTGCCGCGATGCGGGCCCTGTCGACGCGCAATGACGACCCGTCCACGGCGTCCAGGCCCTGGGACCGCGACCGCGACGGCTTCGTGCTGGGTGAAGGCGCGGGTGTCCTGGTCCTGGAGGAGCTGGAACACGCGAAGGCCCGTGGCGCCCGCATCTACGCCGAGCTGGCCGGATTCGGTATGAGTGCCGATGCCGGCCACATGACCGCTCCGAACATGGACGGCCCGCGGCGGGCCATGCTCAGCGCGTTGCGCAATGCAGGCGTCAATCCGGACGAGGTCGACTACCTCAACGCCCATGGCACGTCGACGCCGCTGGGCGACCTCAACGAAACCAATGCGATCAAGGCAGCCCTGGGCGACCACGCCAGGAAGATAGTCGTCAATTCGACCAAGTCGATGACCGGCCATCTGCTGGGTGGCGCGGGCGGGATCGAGTCGGTGTTCACCGTGCTGGCGGTGCACCACCAGAAGAGCCCGCCAACCACCAACATCTTCAACCAGGATCCGGAGTGTGATCTGGACTACTGCGCGAACGTGGCGCGCGACATGAAGATCGACGTGGCGGTCAAGAACAACTTTGGCTTTGGCGGCACCAATGGAAGCCTGGTGTTTCGCCGCCATTAGCCCTCACGGGTGGTGTGTCGCCGTCTCCTGACAGGTTTCGGCACGTCCCGCAGATGCATCATGCCCCCAAGATCCACTGGCAAGTTGCCCGACTGCGGGTGCACGCAGTTGTCCTGGTGGGGCTTTGGCTCGCCGGGGTGATTGCATGTGCCGCGTGGTGGTTCACCGGTGGTGTTGGCGGGCAGTTGCTGGCTTGTGCCTGTGTCGTCGTGCTCGCCAGCGGCGTGGTGTCGGTGCGAAGCTGGTCCAGGGCGGTTCCTGGATCCCTGGTCTGGGATGGCAAGACATGGGCATGGCTGGCGCAGGCCCAGAGCGCCGTCCACGGGGACGTGGCGGTGAGCGTCGACTTCCAGCGCGTGATGCTGCTGAGGTTCGCCGGCGCCTCTGGCGGTGTGTGGTGGTTGTGGGTTGCGCCCGGTGAGCACGCGGCGCAGTGGCGCGCGTTGCGGCGGGCGCTGTTCGCCGGCCAGGTGGACGGCGCATCCCGGTCGCCTGCGCCAGGCACCGGGCACCCTGTGGATCCGGCTCCCCGCTGACCATGGCCGGGCCGACGCCGTTTCCGCCGCTGGTCACCGCCCCGAACACCAGCGATCTGTTGCTGGTGGAGAAGACGCTGGCGGGTGATCAAAGGGCTTTCGAGCTCCTGGTGATCAAGTACCAGTCCCGCATCCAGCGCCTGATCGGACGCATGGTCCGCGATGTGGACCTGGTCGAGGACATCGCGCAGGAAACCTTCATCCGCGCCTATCGTGCGCTGCACCAGTTTCGTGGTGATGCCCAGTTCTATACCTGGTTGTACCGGATTGCTGTCAACACGGCCAAAAAATCCTTGATGGACCTGAAGCACGAGCCTACAGTTCTGCAAGGTGGATCGCGCGATTCCGACGAAGAGGATGAAACTTCCCAGCCCAGAAATGAACCAACAACCGATGAAACACCGGAGTCGGTTCTGGCTGCGAAGGAAATCGGCAATGTGGTGAACGCCGCGATGGAGGCATTGCCGGATGATCTGCGGCAGGCTGTCACGCTGCGCGAGATCGAAGGCCTGAGTTATGACGAGATTGCCGTGATCATGAACTGCCCCATCGGGACTGTCCGTTCAAGGATTTTCAGGGCGCGCGAGGCGATATCGGCCCGGATTCGCCCGATGCTGGAAAACCAGAGCGGGAGACGCTGGTAATGCGAAACGAGGTATACGCACCATGACGAGAGACGTTGCAGGGAGTGGGGAACTGGTATCTGCACTGGTGGACGGCGAATTGGCCGTCGGCGATCTGCCGTCGGCCATGGATGCGGTGGCGGGCACACCGGAGGGGTGTGCCAGGTGGCAGTCTTACCACCTGATCGGCGACGCCTTGCGTGGTTCCGCGCAGGTTTCCGCATTGGACGGCCAGGCCTTCGTGGCGCGCCTGCGTGGCCGCCTCGCGGCCCAGGAAGATCTGCGGCCCGCGGTCCGAATGGCCGAGCCGGCCGACGTCAGTGTGGTGGCGAATACACGGGTGGGCGTGAATGACCCGGTCGTGCGCTGGAAGTTCGCGGCCGGGCTGGCCTCGCTCGCCGCGTTGCTGACGTTGGGCTGGCATGTCGCCAGCCTGGACGCCGGTGCCGGCATCGTCGCGCAGAACGCTCCCGGAGCCCGGGCCCAGACGCTTGCAAAGGCTCCGGTTGTCGAGGCCCCGCCACAGGTGCCGGCGGCGGCCCCCGTGATGCTGCGCGATGCACGGCTGGATGAACTGCTGGCGGCGCACAAGCAATTCGGCGGCACGTCGGCCCTGCAGATGCCGGCCGGTTTCTTGCGCAACGCGACCTTTGATGGCGCGGACCGCTAGCGCAGCGCCATGAGCGGTACCTGGCGTCCCATCGGAGTCGCGGCCCTGCGCCTTGTGGTGGGGATGGGCGCTTGCCTGTTGCCGCTGCACCATGCCGTTGCCCAATCTGCAGCGCCGGTGCCACAGGCGAGCGCATTGACAGGCGCGGTCGACGGAAAACACGGTGATCTGGGGATCGCCGAGTGGTTGACCAGGATGCACGAGGCGTCGCGCAAGCGGGCCTACATCGGTACGTTCGTGGTGTCGGCCGGCTCGAACATGTCCAGCGCACGCATCTGGCACATCTGCGATGGCACGCAGCAGATGGAGCGGGTCGAATCACTGAACGGCGCCCCGCGGTCGACCTTTCGTCGCAACGACGAGGTGGTGACGTTCATGCCCGAGACCAAGACCGCCATCGCCGAACGGCGCGAGGCCCTGGGGCTGTTCCCGCAGCTGTTGGCGTCACCTGACTCGTCGATTGCGCAGTTTTACACGGCCAGGCAGACCGGTGTCGAGCGCGTCGCCGGATACGATGCGGAGGTGGTGCTGCTGCAGCCCAAGGACAACCTGCGTTTTGGTTACCGCATCTGGAACGAGAAAAAGAGTGGTCTGGTTGTCAAGCTGCAGACGCTGGATGTCGACGGCAAGGTGGTCGAGCAGGTCGCGTTTTCCGAACTGCAGCTCAATGCGCCGGTCAGCATGACCAAACTGGCACAGATGATGGGCAACACCGAGGGCTACCGCATCGAGCGCCCGGAGGTGGTCAAGACGAGCGCTGCGGCCGAGGGTTGGCTGCTGAAGAACCCGGTGCCCGGATTCCGGTCGATGAGTTGCCATCGGCGGCCGGGTGCTTCGGGGGAGGCCGCGTCGGACAAGACCATGCAGTGGGTTTTTTCAGATGGTCTGGCATCGGTTTCGCTGTTCGTCGAGGCCTTCGACCGGCGCCGGCATGCCCAGGAAGGTGTGTCCGCCTCAGGTGCTACCCATACGCTGACGCGCAGGCTGGTGGACAAGAGCGGGGAATGGTGGCTGACCGTGGTGGGCGAGGCGCCGTTCCCGACACTGCAGGCGTTCTCCCAGGGCCTTGAGCGCGTCAAATAGAGCCCCATGTAAGGCGGCATCGGGCCACGCCCAGGGCGGTCCGTTGCACCCGCTGGCAGTTCACAGGCATGGCAGTGACCATCCGTTTTATCAGGAGAGTTCGAAGATGATTCAAGTCGAAGTGACCGCGGCGCGCCGCTGGCTGGCGATGATCGCCCTGGGCGTGTCGTGTGCCCTGGTTCCCGCCGGGCCGGCCGCCGCACAGGCTCGGGCGCTGCCCGACTTCACCGATCTGGTGGAGCAGGTAGGGCCCTCTGTTGTCAACATCCGCACGCTGGAGAAGGTGTCGGCCCGGGCGCGCCAGGGCGGTAGTCCAGACGAGGACATGCTGGAGTTCTTCCGTCGTTTTGGCGTGCCCATTCCCAACGTGCCGCGCCAGGCACCTCGCCCGAACCGTCCGCAGCCGCAGGAAGAAGAGCAACCGCGTGGCGTGGGCTCTGGTTTCATCCTGACTGCCGACGGGTTCATCATGACCAATGCCCATGTGGTCGATGGGGCCGACGAGGTGTTGGTCACGCTGACCGATGACCGGGAGTTCAAGGCGCGGATCATCGGTGCGGACAAGCGCACCGACGTCGCCGTGGTGAAGATCGATGCGACCGGGCTGCCGGCGGTCAAGGTCGGCGATGTCAACCGCCTGAAGGTCGGAGAATGGGTCATGGCCATCGGGTCGCCCTTTGGCCTGAAGAATACCGTCACCGCCGGAATCGTCAGCGCCAAGCAGCGCGACACCGGTGACTACCTGCCGTTCATCCAGACCGACGTGGCGATCAACCCCGGCAATTCCGGGGGGCCATTGATCAACATGCGCGGGGAGGTGGTGGGCATCAACAGCCAGATCTATTCGCGCTCTGGCGGGTTCATGGGCATCTCGTTCGCGATTCCGATGGACGAGGCGATCCGGGTGAGCGAGCAACTCAGGACCTCGGGCCGCGTGTCGCGCGGTCGCATCGGAGTGCAGATCGATCAGGTCACCAAGGATGTGGCTGAGTCGATCGGCATGGGCAAGCCGACCGGTGCCCTGGTGCGCGGCGTCGAGTCGGGCTCGCCGGCCGACAAGGCGGGTGTCGAGGCCGGGGACATCATCGTGAAGTTTGATGGCAAGACGATCGAGAAGCACAGTGACCTGCCACGTCTGGTGGGTAGCATCAAGCCCGGATCCAAGAGTACGCTGACAGTGTTTCGCCGCGGCGGAACCAAGGACCTCAGTGTCACGATCGCCGAGGTGGAGCCGGACAAGGTGGCTCAGAAACCGGTGGATCGCGAAGACAAGCCGAAGCCGTCGGCCGCGGCCCAGGTGCTCGGCTTGACCGTGAGTGAACTGGGTGAGGCGCAGAAGAAGGAACTGAAGCTCAAGGGCGGCGTCAAGGTCGATGCTGCAACGGAGGCTGCTGCGCGGGCGGGGCTGCGTGAAGGAGATGTCATCGTTGCCATCGCCAACGTCGAGGTGGCTGGCGTCAAGGAGTTCGATGCCGCGGTCGCGCGCATCGACCGCAGCAAACCCGTGAACGTCTTGTTTCGACGTGGCGATTGGGCCCAGTACGCTGTGATCCGCTTGAGCAGGTAACAGGGTCCGGCGACAGCCACGAGGTCACGCAAAGCCCGACCGTGCCGAGGGCCTTTGGACTGTTTTTCGCGCGCTGCCGGGGCTCCGCAAAAATATTTTTTCTGGCACGAAAATTTCTTTGCTTGTGGGCGCCTACTAACATGCGATGGAGCTAGCCTGTTGTTTGGTTAGAATAAGGCCTGTTCAAGCGGTTTTCTCGACATATTGGTGGGCCAATAGTCCACGATGTGAGATGGGTTGGGTGGCATCCGACCTGATCCACAGTTCACCCACAAGTTGTCCATAGGCAAACTTTTCTTTCTGTTTATAACTTGTGGATAACATTCTTGTTGTTGGCTTGCAACGCCTTGTAAATCGCGATCCCGGACTGTGTTTTTGGGCCTTTTTGCCTACAATGAAGTTCCAACTATCGCAGTTGCCAATGATTGTTGGTTCAGGGCGCGTCCGATCACGACGCGCCCTTTTTTCTTTCTGCGTACCTTTTAATTCAAACACTTAAGCGTTCTCGTTGATGGATCACATCAGAAACTTCTCAATCATTGCGCACATCGATCACGGCAAATCGACCTTGGCAGACCGACTGATTCAACGCTGCGGAGGACTGGAGGCACGCGACATGGAGGCGCAGGTCCTCGACTCGATGGACATCGAAAAAGAGCGTGGGATAACCATCAAGGCACAGACCGCGGCGCTGCACTACAAGGCACTCGATGGCCGTGTCTACAACCTCAATCTGATCGACACGCCGGGGCATGTTGACTTCTCGTACGAGGTCAGCCGATCACTGTCTGCGTGCGAGGGCGCATTGCTCGTGGTCGACGCGAGCCAGGGTGTCGAGGCACAGACCGTGGCCAATTGCTACACCGCGCTCGAACTGGGCGTCGAAGTGCTGCCGGTTCTCAACAAGATGGATCTGCCAAATGCCGACCCCGAGAACGCCCGACGCGAAATCGAAGACGTCATTGGCATCGATGCGACCGATGCGATTGCGTGTTCGGCCAAGACCGGTCTCGGTATCGACGAGATCCTCGAAGCGATCGTCGCGCGCATTCCGGCACCGAAGGGGAACGAGGCGGGCCCATTGCGGGCCATGATCATCGACAGCTGGTTCGACAACTACGTAGGTGTGGTGATGCTGGTGCGGGTTGTCGACGGGCGTGTTGTCAAGGGGGAGCGCATCAAGCTGATGGCCACCGGCGCCAGCTACAACGCCGACAGCCTGGGGGTCTTCACGCCGGCCAATGAGCCGCGAGAATCGCTGGAGGCTGGCGAGGTGGGCTACATCATCGCGGGTATCCGCGAACTGCAGGCCGCCAAGGTAGGGGACACGGTCACACTGATCCGGCCCGGTACCGGGGGCGCCGCCTTCTCCGCAAAGGAGGCTCTTCCGGGGTTCAAGGAGATCCAGCCGCAGGTGTTTGCCGGCCTGTACCCCACCGAGGCGAACCAGTACGAAGGCTTGCGCGACAGCCTGGAAAAGCTCAAGCTCAACGACTCCTCGCTGCACTATGAACCGGAGGTGTCCCAGGCGCTCGGCTTTGGCTTTCGCTGCGGTTTCCTCGGCCTGCTGCACATGGAGATCGTCCAGGAGCGTCTGGAGCGCGAGTTCGACCAGGACCTGATCACCACGGCGCCCAGTGTGGTCTACCAGGTGGTCAAGGCCGACGGCGAGGTGATGATGGTCGAGAACCCCTCCAAGTTGCCGGACCAGAGCCGCACGGAGGAGATCCGCGAGCCCATCGTCACGGTGCGCCTGTACATGCCCCAGGAATACGTGGGCGGTGTCATGACGCTGGCCAACCAGAAGCGTGGCATGCAGTTGAACATGGCCTACCACGGTCGCCAGGTGATGCTGACCTATGACATGCCGCTGGCCGAGATCGTGCTGGACTTCTTCGACAAGCTCAAGTCGGTGAGCCGTGGCTACGCGTCGATGGATTACGAGTTCAAGGAGTACCGTGCGGCGGATGTGGTGAAGGTCGACATCCTGCTCAACGGCGAGAAGGTCGACGCCTTGTCGATCATCGTTCACCGCACGCAATCGCAGTACCGTGCCAGGGCGGTGGTGTCCAAGATGCGTGAGATCATTTCGCGCCAGATGTACGACGTAGCGATACAGGCTGCGATAGGGGCCAACATCATCGCGCGTGAGACAATCAAGGCGCTGCGAAAGAACGTGCTCGCCAAGTGTTACGGCGGCGACATTTCGCGCAAGAAGAAGCTCCTCGAAAAACAAAAAGCCGGCAAGAAGAGAATGAAACAGATCGGATCCGTCGAGGTGCCGCAAGAGGCGTTCCTGGCCATTTTGCAGGTGGACGATTGATGCAGGTGCTGACCTCCCTGATATTGGCGGCCTTTGCAGGCTACGCCGGCGCCTGGTACATGGGTCGCATCGATGGCAACTTCGCCCTGCTGCTCTTCATGGCTACGCTGGTCACCGGCCTGTACTGGCTGGGCGAGCGCTTTTACTTTCTTCCCAAGCGCAGGCAGGCCGCGGCGACGCTTGCCGCGGGTGTTGCGCAACGCCGTGCCGAACTCGACAAAATGGGTTTGCGCCAGGACGAGGACACCAGCGCCCAGGCGCGCCAGCAACTGCTGATGCAGCCCTGGTGGCTGGACTGGACCGCCGGGTTGTTCCCCGTGATCGCAGCCGTGTTCCTGCTGCGGTCGTTTCTGTTCGAACCGTTCAAGATTCCTTCCGGCTCGATGATCCCGACCTTGCTGGTGGGCGACCTGATCCTGGTGAACAAGTTCCACTATGGCGTGCGGCTCCCGGTGATCAACACCAAGCTGACCGACGGGACAGCTCCGCAGCGCGGTGACGTGATGGTGTTCAGGTATCCGCCCAAGCCCAGCCTGGACTACATCAAGCGGGTGGTGGGGACGCCAGGCGATGAGGTGGCGTACCTGAACAAGCGGTTGACGATCAACGGCAAGGCGGTCGAGACGAACGTGGTTCCCGAGTTCTTCGACGAGGACACGATGCGCTACATGCACCAGTTCGAGGAAAAACTCGCAGACAAGCCGCATCGCCTGCTCAACGATGACGATCGCCCGGCATTTGTGCCGGGTGCCGAGGACTTTCCCTACCGTGACAATTGCCGTTACAGTGTCGAGGGCGTGGTGTGCAAGGTGCCGCCGGGTCACTATTTCATGATGGGCGACAACCGGGACAACTCCCTGGATTCCCGGTACTGGGGTTTTGTGCCAGACAAGAACATCGTCGGCAAGGCGGTATTCGTTTGGATGAATTTCGGCAATCTCAAGCGGATTGGGTCTTTCAATTGATCGTGAACACGTCGGCAAGGGGAACGCAATGGCAACAATCATGAAGTCCAGGCAACGAGGCATATCCTTCATTGGCCTGCTGTTTGTGGGGGTTGTGGTGGCATCGGTTGGCGTCGTGGCGGCGCAGGTCTTTCCGACCTTTGTGGAGTACCAGGCCGTCATCAAGGCGGTCAACAAGGCTAGTGTCGGGACGACGGTCGCCGAGGTCAGGAGCCTCTTCGACAAGGTGGCCACCATCGACAACGTGTCGTCTATCAAGGGCAGCGATCTCGAGGTGACGAAGGAAAACGACAAGATCGTCGTGATATTTGCCTACCAGCGTGAGATCCATCTCTTCGGCCCCGCCTTTCTGACCCTCAAATACGCCGGGCGCTCCAAATAGCGTGGACGATGGTCTGTTGGCATTGCAGCGGCGTTTGCAGCATCCCTTCGCAAATGCGGATTACCTCCACCGGGCGCTGACGCACCGCAGTTTTTCGTCCGATCACAACGAGCGCCTGGAGTTTCTGGGCGACGCGGTATTGAACCTGTCGGTGGCAGACCTTCTTTTCGAACGCCTGAACCAGTTGCCCGAGGGGGATTTGTCGCGCGTGCGCGCCAACCTGGTCAAGCAAGACACGCTGCACCAGTTGTCGGTCGAACTCGGGCTGCCTGCACTGATACGGCTGGGCGAGGGCGAAATGCGCTCGGGCGGCAAGAAGCGCCCATCCATCCTCGCCGACGCCCTGGAGGCGGTCATCGGTGCGGTATATCTGGACGGCGGATATGCTGCGGCGCAAGCGCTGGTGCGCCGCTTGTTCAGCACGATCGAGATCAATCCCACAATGGCAGCCATCGGCAAGGACCCCAAGACCGAGTTGCAGGAGTGGCTGCAGGGGCGCAAGATGCGTCTGCCCCTGTACCGGGTTGTCGGTACGCTTGGCGCCGCCCACCAGCAGTCGTTCGATGTGGAGTGCGAGATCGTGGAAATGAACCTCTCCGAGCGCGGGATCGGCGGCTCGCGGCGCGCTGGTGAGCAGGCGGCAGCGGCGGCCATGTTGCAGACACTTCGCAAAGGTACCCCACCATGACATCCCGACCACCGCTGCCCGCCTCCGAGGAGGCGTCCGACGCCCCGGCAACCAGTGACGCAGAGGTGGCCCGGCCGCTGGCGGGTGGCCCGACGCGTTGCGGCCTGATTGCGATTGTTGGCAAGCCCAACGTCGGCAAGTCGACCTTGCTCAACGCCCTGGTCGGGCAGAAGATCAGCATCACGTCACGCAAGGCCCAGACCACGCGCCATCGGATCACCGGCATGCGCACGGTGGAGGCCAGCCAGTTCGTGTTTGTCGACACGCCGGGGTTCCAGACCCGCCACGGCAACGCCCTCAACCGGTCGCTGAACAAGTCGGTGCTGGGGGTCGTCAAGGATGTCGACCTCGTCCTGTTCGTGGTGGAGGCGGGCGTCTTCAACCAGGCCGATGCCAAGGTGCTGGAACTGCTGAGCCAGGAGGTTCCCGCCCTGTTGATCGCCAACAAGCTCGACCAGGTGGAACAGCGTGCGGACATCGCACCTTGGCTGCAGGAGATGCAGCAGCGCCATGCGTTCGCGGAATTCGTGCCGATGTCGGCCAAGAACGCGAAGGATGTGGCGCGGCTGTTCACGATCTGCGAAAGATTCCTCCCGCAGCAGCCCTGGTTCTATGCGCAGGACGAACTCACCGACCGCAGCGAGAAGTTCCTGGCCGGCGAGCTGGTGCGGGAAAAGCTGTTCCGGCTGACGGGTGATGAGTTGCCCTACACCTCCACCGTCGTCATGGACAAGTTCGAGGAGGAGCCCCCAGCCCGCAAGGGGCAGAAGCGCCTACTCCGGATCGCCGCGACCATCGTGGTGGAACGCGACAGCCACAAGGCCATGGTGATCGGTGACAAGGGCGAGCGCATCAAGCGCATCGGGACAGAGACACGCGTCGAACTTGAAAAACTGACGGACGCCAAGGTGTTCATCGAACTCTGGGTCAAGGTCCGCTCTGGATGGGCGGATGACGAGGCACGGGTGCGCAGTTTTGGCTACGACTGAATCCGGCGTCCCGCGGTGGCCACCAAACGCGTTTCCGACGAGCCCGCCTATGTGCTGCACCGCCACGACTGGAGCGAGTCCAGTCTGATTCTGGAAGTGTTCACCCGCAATTACGGCCGTATTGCGCTGGTGGCCAAGGGCGCGAAGCGCCCGAGTTCCAGCCTGCGCCCCATCCTGCTCCCGATGCAACCGCTGCATGTGGCATTTGGTGGTGACGCGGAGATCCGCACGCTGCGCAGCGCCGAATGGATGGGGGGGCATGTGATGCCCGGTGGCGAGGCCCTGCTGTCGGGTTATTACCTGAACGAACTGGTGCTGGCCCTGCTGGCGCGCGACGATCCGCACGCCCGGCTGTTCGACATCTATGCCCAGGTGGTCGAGGTCATCGCCTCCGGCCATGCGCAAGCTCTGCAGACTGTCTTGCGCGCGTTCGAACTGCTGCTGTTGCGCGAGACCGGCCACTTGCCGATGCTCGACGCCCAGACGATGACCCTCAACCCGCTCGCACCCCAGGCGCGCTACGCGCTGGTGTCTGAGGGGGGGTTGCGCCGGGCCGGCGATACAGACCGGCACAGCCTGGCGGGCCATGAATGGCTGGCCCTGCAACTTGCCCTGGACGAGCCGTCCGGCCTGGGCGCCACCGTGCGCGCATGCAGCACGGTGGTCAACGAACTCAAACCGCAGTTGCGCGCATTGCTCAACTACCATTGCGGGGTGACCACCCTGCGTACGCGGCAAATGATGCTGGATCTGCAATCCCTATGAACACTGCCGTCTTGTCTGTGAACCTGAACAAGGTCGCGCTGGTGCGCAACACCCGTCACCTGGGCATTCCCTCGGTGGTGCGTGCCGCAGAGATCTGCCTGCGCGCGGGCGCCCATGGAATCACGGTGCACCCGCGTCCGGACCAGCGCCATATCCGCACCGGGGATGTGGCTGAACTGTCCGCCACCCTCGCGGCCTGGCCGGGCCGCGAGTTCAACATCGAAGGCAATCCATTCCAGAACCTGATGCAGTTCGTGCGGGACCTGCGTCCTGCGCAATGCACGCTGGTGCCCGACGGCGAAGGCCAGTTCACCAGCGACCATGGGTGGGACCTGGTGAAGGATGGCGCGCGACTCAAGCCACTGGTCGCCGAAGCGCGGCAGTTGGGCGTGCGGGTGAGCCTGTTCATGGATCCGGATCCTGACGCAATGGCCATGGCCCGCGAGATCGGCGCAGACCGGGTCGAGCTCTACACCGAACCCTATGCGCAGGCGTGGGGTGGTCCGCAACAGGCCTACCAGACGGATCGCTATGCCCGTGCCGCGCGCGCGGCACGTGACGCCGGTCTGGGGGTCAATGCCGGGCACGACCTGAACCGCGACAACCTGACGTGGTTCCTCAGGCACGTGGCGCAGGTCAGTGAGGTGTCGATCGGCCATGCCCTGATTTCGGATGCGCTGGAGCTGGGATATGCGGCAACTGTCGCGGCGTACCTGCGGTGCATCGAGGATGCACCGCCTGGCGCTTCACACTAGCCGGTGCGCCATGATCTACGGCATCGGGACCGACATCTGCGATATCCGTCGCATTCGCGCCAGCCTGGAGCGCCATGGGGAGCGCTTCGCCCAGAAGATCCTGAGCGACCGGGAACTGCTGGTCTGGCAGGCGCGTGGCGCGCGCTGGCCCGAGCGTGGCGTGCGCTACCTGGCGACGCGCTTCAGCGCCAAGGAGGCGTTCAGCAAGGCCGTCGGGCTGGGCATGCGCATGCCGATGACCTGGCGCTTGTGCGAGATCGGCACCATCCAGGCAGGACAGCCGCAGGCCGGCAAACCCTGCATCGTCCTGCATGGCGGGTTGAAGCAATGGTTCGACGCGCAGGGCCTGCGGGCCCATGTGAGCGTGACCGATGAAACCGATTACGCCGCCAGTTTCTGTGTTGTCGAGACGTCGGATTGACAGCCCGCGACGCGACCCGTTTTCAGCCATCCAGACCGACCTGCCATGCCATTTCCTGACGATTTCGATATTCCCCATGCGCCCCTGATCATCGATGTGGCCGGCCTGGCCCTGACCGCTGCGGACCGGCAGCGCCTTGGCCACCCCCTGGTTGGCGGGCTGATATTGTTTGGCCGCAATTGGCGGGATCGCGAGCAGCTGTGCGCCCTGTGCGCGGAAATCAAATCAGTTCGACCGGATCTGCTGATTCTGGTCGACCATGAGGGAGGCAGGGTCCAGCGCTTTCGAACCGATGGGTTCACCCACCTGCCGGCAATGGGTGTGCTGGGACAACTGTGGGTGGATGCAGTAGCAGGTGATGCCAAGGCCAGCGCCTTGCGGGCGACGGCGGCCGCGACCGCCTGCGGATTCATTCTGGGCGCAGAATTGCGCGCCTGCGGCGTGGACCTGACGTTTGCGCCGGTGCTGGATCTCGATTACGGCGCCAGTGGCGTCATCGGCGACCGGGCGTTTGCCCGAGACCCGGCGGTGGTGGCCCTGCTTGCCAAGAGCCTGGTGCATGGCTTGCTTCAAAGCGGCATGTCGAATTGCGGCAAGCACTTTCCCGGGCACGGTTTCGTCAAGGCGGATTCACACACCGAAATTCCGCGCGACCGGCGCGGCCTGCGCGCCATCCTCGCGCAGGATGCCTCCCCCTATGCGTGGCTCGCAACATCCCTGTCCAGCGTGATGCCGGCACATGTGGTCTACCCGGCGGTGGACAGTCGTCCGGCTGGCTTCTCCGCCAGATGGCTCAAGGACATCCTGCGCGCGCGGCTGGGTTTTTGCGGCGCCATCTTCAGCGACGACCTGAGCATGGCCGGCGCCCGCGTCATCGACGGCCGGGTCGTGGAATACAGCGAGGCGGCGGTCGCGGCGCTCGAGGCCGGGTGCGACATGGTGCTGCTGTGCAACCAAAGTGTGGACGACGGGCGCGCGATCGATACCCTGATCCAGGGCCTTGAAGCGGCCCGCAGGCGCGGCGAGTGGCAGCCTGACCAGGCCAGCGCGGCGCGGCGCCTGAAGCTGCTGCCCAGCGGCCCGGCGCTGGGCTGGGACGACCTGATGGTTGACGCGCACTACATGCGGGCGCTGGACCTGATTCCCTGAGCCCAAGCCCGGTTCAGCCCAGGGCGTGTTCCCGGCGCAGTGCTGGGAACAGGATCACATCGCGGATGCTCGGGCTGTCGGTCAGCAGCATCATCAGCCGGTCGACGCCGATCCCGCAGCCGCCCGTGGGAGGCATGCCGTATTCGAGCGCACGCAGGAAGTCCTGGTCGAAGAACATGGCCTCGTCGTCGCCGCCGTCCTTGGCAGCCACCTGGGCGTGAAACCGCGCCGCCTGGTCTTCCGCATCGTTCAACTCGCTGAAGCCATTGCCGAACTCGCGCCCGGTGATGTACAGCTCGAAGCGCTCGGTGACTTCCGGCTTGGTGTCGCTGGCCCGAGCCAGCGGGGAGATCTCGACTGGATGCTCGCAGATGAACGTAGGCTGCCAGAGCTTGTCCTCGACGGTCTCCTCGAAGTACAGCACCTGCAGCCCGGCGAGTGTTCGTTGCGACAGCTTGTGGCGCTCCTCGGTCTTGCCCAGCTTTCTCAATGCGTTGACCAGCCACTGGATGTCGTGGACGTTCGCCCCGGCATCGGTGTACTTGGCAATCGCCTGCACGATGGTCAGGCGTTCGAATTCCGGTTCCAGATCGACCGGCCTGCCGCTGTAACTCAGTTGCAGGCCACCTGTGGCCTTGCGCGCGGCATCCCGCACCAGTTCCTGGGTGAATGCCATCAGGTCCTGGTAATTCCAGTACGCCGCGTAAAACTCCATCATCGTGAACTCGGGGTTATGGCGCACCGAGATCCCTTCATTGCGGAAATTGCGGTTGATCTCGAACACCCTGTCGAAGCCGCCGACGATCAAGCGCTTGAGGTAGAGCTCGGGTGCGATACGCAGGTACATCTGCTGGTCCAGCGCGTTGTGGTGTGTGGTGAAGGGCTTCGCGTTGGCCCCGCCCGGGATCGGATGCAGCATCGGCGTCTCGACTTCCAGAAAGCCATGGGCGACCATGAATTCGCGCATGCAGCTGACCGCGCGACTGCGCGCCACGAAGCGCTTGCGGGCCTGTTCGTCGGTCATCAGGTCGACGTAGCGCTGGCGGTACTTCAGCTCCTGGTCCTGCATGCCGTGGAACTTGTCCGGCATCGGGCGCAGGCTCTTGGTGAGAAGCCGCAACCGGGTCGCATGGATCGAGATCTCGCCGGTGCGGGTCCTGAACATGTGGCCGTCCACGCCGAAGATATCACCCAGATCCCAGTGCTTGAACTGCTCGTAGGCATCCGCACCGACATCCTCCCCCTTGACGTAGATCTGGATGCGGCCGGTGCTGTCCTGCAGTGTGGCAAAACTGGCCTTGCCCATCACGCGCTTGAGCATCATGCGGCCGGCCACGCGCACCTGGTGTGCTTGTGCCGCGAGTTCCTCGGTGCTGTGGGCGGCGTGCCGGGCCAGCAGGGACTCGGCGTGGTGGGTGGGCTTGTAGTCGTTGGGGAAAGCGACGCCGTGGCCGCCGGCCTGGCGCTCGCGCAGCGCCCGGAGTTTGTCGCGCCGCTCGGCGATCAGTTGGTTTTCGTCGGGAATTGGAGCAGGCGCTGGGTGGTCGGACATGAGAGGATCGAAGTTCGCAAGGGGGGTGCAGGCCGGTAACGACCCATAACCCACTATTATCGCCAGTGCTGCTTTCCCTTTCTTCCCATGCTCAACCAAATCATCACCCTGCTGCTGCAGGTCGTCGTCGGACTGGTCGCCGGAGCCTGCCTGTTGCGGCTGTACCTGCAACACCAGCGGATCGCGTTCTCTGCGCGCTCAGGCAATCCGGTGGGGCCTTTCATCTTTGCGCTGACCGACTGGCTGGTGCTGCCCTTGCGCAAGGTCGCGCGCCCGGTCGGCCGGTGGGACAGCGCCAGCCTGGTTGGCGCCTACCTGCTGGAACTGTTTCTCTTCGGGTTGTTGTGGCTGCTCGGTGGTGCACATGGCAGCCCGGTCTGGCTGCTCCCGGCGGCCTTGCTCGGGCTGGCTCGGCTGGCGCTTTCGTGTGCCAGCGGGCTGGTGATCGTGTATGCCGTGTTGTCGTGGGTACAACAGGGCCAGTCCCCGCTGGGGGGGCTGGTGTCGCGGCTGGTTGAACCCTGGCTGGTGCCGATCAGGCGGGTGCTGCCCCTGCTCGGCGGCATTGACCTGTCGCCGCTGGTGCTGCTACTGGTGTTGCAGGTCTTCGGGATCGTACTGGACCACCTGCCATCCAGCCTGTCGGGCTGAACGGCGCTCAGCCGACGACCGCGTCGGCTGGCTGGCGCAGCAGCATGGCCAGGGCACTGGCCACTGTTCTGCGCAGCTCGCGGCGGTCACTGACCATGTCGACCGCACCCTTTTCCTGCAGGAACTCAGCACGCTGAAAACCAGCTGGCAAGGTGACCCGCAGTGTGGACTCGATCACCCGGGGGCCGGCGAAGCAGATCAGGGCCTTGGGCTCGGCGATCACGATGTCGCCCATGAAGGCAAAACTCGCGCTGACGCCGCCCGTGGTCGGATCGGTCAGTATGCTGATGAACGGCAAGCCCTTCTTTGCCAGCCGGGTCAGCGAGGCGTTGGTTTTTGCCATCTGCATCAGGCTGAGCAGGCCTTCCTGCATGCGTGCGCCACCAGTGGCGGTGAAGCAGATGAACGGCAACTTCTGCTCGATGGCGGTTTCGACACCACGCACAAAACGTTCGCCTACGACCGAGCCCATGCTTCCGCCCATGAAGTCGAACTCGAAACACGCAACCACCACGCCGATGTTGTGGACCGCGCCTCCCATCACCACCAGAGCGTCGGTCTCTCCGGTGTTGTCCATCGCCTCCTTGAGCCGCTCGGGATACTTGCGACTGTCCTTGAACTTGAGTGCATCGACCGGCAGTACTTCCTGGCCGATTTCGAACCGCCCTTCGTTGTCCAGGAACACGTCGAGGCGGGCGCGAGCGCTGATGCGGTGGTGGTGGCTGCAGGTCGGGCAGACGTTCTGGTTCTGCTCCAGATCGGTCTTGTACAGCACGGATTCGCAACTGGGACACTTGATCCACAGCCCCTCCGGTATGGTGCGCCGATCGGCCGGGTCAGTATGCTGGATCTTTGGGGGCAAGAGCTTTTCGAGCCAACTCATGGGGTCACTCCTGGTTTGGAAGTCGTGTGTTCCGCAGATTGCCGGTCGAGCGCCGCCCGGATGCTGGACAGGAACCCGGTCGCGACCGGGACCACCTGTTCGCGTGGCTGTGCATCGATCAACTGGATGATTTTGCTCCCGATGACTACGGCGTCCGCGACCTTCGCGATGGCGCAGGCAGATGCTGCGTCCCGGATGCCGAATCCGACGCCCACCGGGATATGCACATGTCGGCGTATGCGAGGCAGCATCGATTCGACCGCGCCAATGTCGAGCGTGCCCGCACCCGTCACACCCTTGAGCGAGACGTAGTAGACATAACCCGACGCGACCTCTGCGACCTGTTGCATGCGACGATCGGTGCTGGTGGGGGCCAGCAGGAAGATCAGGTCCATGCCGTGCCGGCGCAATTCGGCGGCGATGCCGGTGCACTCCTCGGGAGGATAGTCCACCACCAGCAGACCATCGACCCCCGCCTGCGCGGCCGCCTGCACGAACGCGCTGCCCGGCGTGGCAGGGTGGTGGCGCTGGTCGTAGCGCTCGATCGGGTTGGCGTACCCCATCAGCACCACGGGTGTGGAGGTGTTGGTCTGCCTGAAGGTGCGCACCATCTCGAGCACCTGAACCAGACCGATACCGGCTGCAAGCGCCCTGTCACCGGCCTTCTGGATCACGGCGCCGTCGGCGCTGGGATCGGAAAACGGCACCCCTAGTTCCAGGATGTCGGCGCCGGCCGCGACCATGCCATGCATCAGCGCGGGGGTGATATCGGCAAACGGAAAGCCTGCGGTGACATACGGTATGAGCGCCGTGCGTCCGGCCGCCTTGAGCACTGCCAACGTGGCGGCAATTCGGCTCATGCGCGTGCTCCCTTGGCCGGGGCCATCACCACCGCCCCTCCCTTGACGGCCTGACCCTGGCAACTCGGCCGGCAGTAGAAGTCGGCGTTGCTGAGGTCGGCCACCGTGCCGATGTCCTTGTCGCCGCGGCCCGACAGGTTGACCAGGATGGATTGGTCGGGGCGCATGCCGCGCGCCATCTGCATGGCGTAGGCCACCGCATGGCTGGATTCGAGCGCCGGGATGATACCCTCGGTGCGGCAGAGGTAGTGGAACGCTTCTAGCGCCTGGGTGTCGGTGATGCCGACGTATTCCGCCCGCCCGATGTCCTTGAGGAACGCATGCTCCGGGCCGACGCCCGGGTAGTCCAGGCCCGCGCTGATGCTGTGGGTCTCGGTCACCTGGCCGTCGTCGTTTTGCAGAATGTAGGTCCGGTTTCCGTGCAGCACGCCCGGGCTTCCCCGCTGCAACGACGCCGAGTGTTTGCCGCTGTCGAGCCCTTCACCGGCCGCCTCGACGCCGATCAGGCGGGTGCTTGCGTGGCCGATGTAGGGATAGAAGATCCCCATCGCATTGCTGCCGCCGCCCACACAGGCCATGACGACATCGGGCTGCGCGCTGTGGCAGCCCTGAGCGGCCAGCATCTCGGGCATCTGCACGATGCACTCCTTGCCGATCACGCTCTGGAAGTCGCGCACCATCATCGGGTAGGGATGGGGGCCGGCGACGGTGCCGATGATGTAGAAGGTGTTGTCGACATTGGCCACCCAATCGCGCATCGCCTCGTTGAGCGCGTCTTTCAACGTCCTGCTGCCGCTTTCGACCGGAACCACGGTCGCGCCGAGCAGTTTCATGCGGTACACATTGGGGCTTTGGCGCTTGACGTCCTCGCTGCCCATGTAGACCACGCATTCCAGCCCATAACGTGCGCAGATGGTGGCCGTGGCCACGCCGTGCTGGCCGGCGCCGGTTTCCGCGATCACGCGCGGTTTGCCCATCCGGCGCGCCAGCATGGCCTGTCCAATGGTGTTGTTGACCTTGTGGGCACCGGTGTGGTTCAGGTCCTCGCGTTTCAGAAAGATCTGCGCGCCCCCCTGTTCGCGGCTCATGCGTGCGGCATGGTAGACCGGTGACGGCCGTCCAACGAAGTGAGCGAGTTCGTAGGCGAACTCGGCCATGAACGCCGGGTCGTTCTGGTACTTGGCGTAGGCGTCCTGGAGTTCGAGGATCGCGTGGGTCAGCGTTTCGCTGATGAAGCTTCCGCCGTAGGTTCCGAAATGGCCTGAGGCATCAGGCTGCTGGTAAGGTGTCATGGTGGTTTCTTGCAAGCTGCTCGTCAGCTGCACGTACGGCAGCCACGAATTGGTGGATCTTGTCGGCGTCCTTGATGCCCTTGGACATCTCGACGCCGGAACTGACATCGACAGCCAGCGTCTTACAACGCGGCCGGACTTGCAAGATGCCATCGGTCACGTTTGCAGGCGTGAGCCCACCACCTAAGACGAGGTGACAGTTGACGCTTGGAGGAAGCAGTGACCAATTGAATGTGCGGCCCCCGCCGCCATAACCGTCGACGTGTGCGTCGAGCAATATGGCTTGGGCGCCTTGATAGATTTGCGCGTATTTTACGAGATCGAATTGCGCCCCCGAGTCACCCAGGGGAATCCTGGCTGCGCGCAGGTAGGCCCGGGTCCCCCCCCCGGTCGCATCCAGGCAGTCCTGGGCCGATTCGTCTCCATGGAATTGCACCGTCGCCTGCGCGAGCAACGCGCACGCGGCCTGGACGATGGCAGGTACTTCGTTCACGAACAAGAGCACCGGGGACACGAAGGGGGGCAGGCGCCGCGCGAGTTCGACTGCGCGGCCGATCGGCACATGCCGCGGGCTCCCGGGGTAGAGCACGAAGCCGACCGCGTCGGCACCGGCGGCAATCGCGGCATCCACATCAACTTCACGCGTCAGACCGCAGATCTTGATCCTGGTTCGTGGACGGGTCGGCGTTTGGGTATTGGTCATGGCAGGCCATCATAAGCGTCGGTCCGCTCGGGCAGTCCCCAATGGGCCTCGTAGCGCGGTCCGAGAAAGTACAGCCCCTCGGGTGGGAACGTGGGGGCAGCGACGGCGCGGGAGCGGGCTTGGAGGACCTCTCCCATCCACCCGGGCGGGCGCTTGCCTTGCCCGACCGTGATCAGGCATCCCATGATGTTTCGCACCATGTGGTGCAGGAAGGCGCTGGCTTCGAATTCGAACCGCCAGTAGGCGCCCCGCCTGGAAATGTCGATGCGATGCAGGTTCTTGGTAGCCGAGAGCGCCTGGCAGGCGGCAGCCCGAAAGGAACTGAAGTCATGTTCACCCACCAGATGGGTGCAGGATTCCTCCATGGCACGGTGGTCCAGCGGGTGCATGACCCACCCGACACGCCCATGGTCGATCGACGGGCGCACGGCAGATTCGAGCACAACATAGGTGTAGCGGCGGGAGCGGGCGGCAGCCCGGCAGTGGAATTGGGGAGGCACCTCGGTCGCCCACTGCACACCGATGTCGCGTGGCAGGAGGGCGTTGGTGCCGCGGACCCACGACACCAGCCGGCGGCGCGCGCCCGTGTCGAAATGCACCACCTGCATCAAGGCGTGCACGCCGGCGTCAGTGCGCCCGGCGCAGACAGTGCTGATGCGTTCTGCCGCGAGGCGACCCAGGGCGGTCTCGACATGGTCCTGAACCGTCTGGCGGGAGCTTTGACTCTGCCAGCCCTGGTAAGCGCCGCCTTGGTAGCTGATGCCCAGCGCTAGCCTCATGCCGCGCCCCCGACATGCGACGGCAAGGTGTCAACCCAGGCTGCTGAGCGCGCGTTGGGCCTTGGCTTTCAGGTCTCCGGATGCCTCTGCGATGACTTCTTCGATCAGCGCGCGGGCGCCGTCGTCGTCGCCGATGGAGACAAACTCCTCGGCCAATGCGAGTTTCGTGGCCAGCGGGTCTTCCGGCTCGGCCGCTGGCTGGGGTGCCGTCGCGTCCTTGGCAGGTTCAAGTTCCAGCGAGAGCGTACCCAGGTCGAACTCCAGCATGCCGGAGTCGGCCGCGTCGGGTTGGTTCAGCGGGGCCTGACTGGCGGTCAGGGTATCGGGTGTGGTGGCGCCGAAATTCAGATCCGGCAAGGGCGCGTCCACCGCGTTGAAAGGTGCCATTGCCGAAGTCGTGGTCTGCAGTGGGACCGGGTTGGTCGAGCCGAAACTCACCTCTGCCTGCTGGCGAAACTCCTCTGTCTCGCTGGACGACAGGGCCACCGTGTCATTGGCGCGATCGAGGCCGGGCAAGTCCACCTCGACCGGCAGGGGCGATGCGGCGCTGCCATCGCGTCCAGGCAAGGCTTCGGTGGTCATGCCAAAGTCCATGTCCAGCGGTGCTGGGGCGGAGGGGACGGCGTTGAGTGCGATAGTCGGCTCGATCTGGGTGGGCCGTGCCTCGACAATCGCGCTGGGTGCGGCGTCGTCGAGCGAAAAATCCAGGTCCAGGTCCAGGTCGACCGATGCGGGGGCTGCGACGACCCCGACCGGCACCGTGATCTTCTGGGTTGCGGCACTCGCGGAGGCCAGACTGGGGAAATCACGCGGCACTGCCGTCGGAACCTGGCTTTGGGGAGATGGTTGGCCGCCGGGCTTGTACAAGGGGTTGCTGGGGTCGATCAATTGGCCCTGTTCGCAGATCTTGGCCCACTCCGGGCTCTGTCCGCCAGCCAGCTTGTAGGCCTCGCAGGCCATGTTCTCGAACGCCATCGTGTCGCGCCGCTTGGCATAGATGTCGAGCAGCTTCTGGTGCACGGCAATGCGCCCGGCATGCGTGCGCAGCGCTTCCTTGAGGATTTCCTCGGCCTGCAGATCGCGGCCATAGGCCAGGTAGACGTCTGCTTCGGCGACCGGATCGACATCGTCCGCGGCGTCGAGTTGGCTCGGGGAGTAGACCATGGACGAACCGGTCGCCGCGCCGTCGTTGGTATCGACCCGCTGGCCGCCACTGGCGCCGAAGAACGAGTCTGGTTGAAGCCGGCTTTCGAGGAACGCACTGTCGACTTCGGCAATTTTCTTGCGCTGACGCGACCGGTAGATGCCCAGCCCCGCCATCAATGCGACCAAGGCACCTGCTCCGATGCCGTATAGGGGATTCTGGAGCAGACTGTCGACCAAACCTGGTTCCTCCACCGGCTTCGGGGCAGGTTTCGGAACTGCCGCGGGCGGGGGTGGGGCGCTGGCGACAACGGCTACCGGTGGTACAGCGGCCGGTTGCGAAACGGCTGCCGCCACTGGCACCGCAGCGGGCGCACTGGCGACCGGTGCCGGCGCCGCCACCGGCACAGGGGTCGGAACGGGAACGGGCACAGCCACCACCGGCGCTTTAGGCGCTGCAGCTGACGCCGCCGCGGAGCCTGCGGCGATCGCGTTCAGGTCCTTGATGTTCTTCGCCAGCTCTGCAGTGCGCTTGGCGGCGTCCTGCGCCATCTTGTCTTGCGCCACTTTTTCTTCAGCGGCTTTGGCCTGCAAGGCGCCCTTGGACAGTTTCAGTTTGTCTGCCGCCGCAACGGCGGCCTTCTTGTCGTCCACCTGCGCCTGCAACCCGCCACTGGCTTTGCGGTCTGGCGCCGCGACCGGCACGCTGGGTGCATTGGTTGCGAGTTTGCCCCGGAAATCATTGAAGTCGCGACTTTGGGCGATCACGGTTTGCGCCGCCTCTCCGGCGGGCATGGCCCGCGCTTGCTCTTCGGTCGGAATCGTCAGCACGGACCCGGCCTTCAAGCGGTTCAGGTTTCCGCCAACAAACGCGTCGGCGTTGGTTCGGAGCAAGGCAACCAGCATCTGGTCCAGCGACACCTGGGCGGGCTTCGTTGCCGCTGCGATGCGGCTGGCTGTGTCTCCCGCCTTGACCGTGACCTTGTTGTCTCCGTCGGCGCGTGGCGCGGGCGCCGCCGCAACTGCCGGCGCCGCTGCTGGCTTGCGTGGCGCCGCTGCGGCAACTGGCCGCGCTGGAGCGGGTGCCACCGCGACAGCGGGCGCCTGCACCGCGGGTGCCGGGATTGTCGCCGGCAGCGGTGCGGCCGCGACCGACGGGCGCAGACTCGGCGGGTCCAGCAGCATCGTGTAATCCCGCACGATGCGACCGCTGGCCCAACTGGCTTCGAGGATCAGGTCGACAAACGGCTCGGTCACGATCCGGTCACTGCTCACCCGGATAAAGGCCCGTCCATCGGCCCGGCGCTGCAGCGAAATCTGCGCCCCCGCCAGCACCGGGTTGTAGTCAAGGCCCGCGGCACGGAACGCTTCTGGCAACGCAACCGAAGCCCTGAGGCTCGCGGCTTCCTCGGCGTTGATATCAGGTACGTCGATTTCTGCGCGCAACGGTTCGCCCAAGGCCGATTGCACGGTGATTCGGCCAAGCGCCAGCGCGCTCGCATTCGACCCGGACAACCCAAAAAGGGCCGCAACCAGTGAAGCGACGGCAGTCTTGCGCCAGCGATGTGACATAGATATCAATTTAGTAGCCTCCGATGCTCGGGCAACCCACATCCGTTGCAAATTCAATGCAAATAGTGGGACAGACGCCGCGACACTCTAACCTTGAAAAGGACCATAACATCAATGTCTTAGGCTGACAAGCTGAGAAGATGCTGAACACAGCCCGGCGCGCGGGCGTGCAGGTGTCACGCACCAGTCCTGTTGTCAAACGGCAACGGGTCACCGCAGCCAGGCTGCACTGCAGCCCGTGTGGCGACGCCGCCTTCAGGCTTCCAGCAGTATGCGCAACATGCGCCGCAGAGGCTCGGCCGCACCCCATAACAACTGGTCGCCAATGGTAAAAGCGCCCAGATAGGCAGGTCCCATGGCGAGTTTCCGGATGCGACCTACGGGAATACCCAGGGTGCCGGTGACCGCCACAGGCGTGAGACCGGCCAGCGTGGCGTCCCGGTCGTTGGGGACAACCCTGACCCAGGGATTGTCCGCCGCGATCATGGCTTCGATGTCCGGGGTAGGGACATCCTTTTTCAACTTGAAGGTCAGTGCCTGGCTGTGACAACGCATGGCGCCGACGCGCACGCAGAACCCGTCGACTGGCACTGCTGGCGTGCCAAAACCGTCGCCCTGACCCAGGATCTTGTTCGTTTCGGCGCCGGCTTTCCACTCTTCGCGGCTGACACCATTGCCGAGATCCTTGTCGATCCAGGGAATCAGGTTGCCACCCAGCGGAACGCCAAAGTTGGTGGTTTCACTGGCCGACATGGATTGCTGGCGCGCAAGCACCTTGCGATCGATTTCCAGGATCGCCGACTGCGGGTCATCCAGCAAGCCGCGAACTTCTGCGTTGAGCGTGCCGAATTGCGTCAACAACTCGCGCATGTGCTGGGCACCCCCGCCGGACGCCGCCTGGTAGGTCATGCTGGTCATCCATTCGACCAGGCCAGCCTTGTACAGCGCGCCAACCCCCATCAACATGCAACTGACAGTGCAATTGCCGCCGATCCAGTTGCGATTGCCATTGACCAGGGCGTTCCTGATCACCGGCAGATTCACCGGATCCAGGATGATGACCGCGTCCGATTGCATCCGCAGCGTCGACGCGGCGTCGATCCAATGACCGGCCCACCCGGCAGCCCGAAGTTTCGGGAAGACGTCGCTGGTGTAGTCGCCGCCCTGGGCTGTGATGATGATGTCGCACTTCCTGAGTGCGTCGATGTTGCGGCCGTCCTGGAGCATTGCGCCTGGACCTGCAACCGACGGCGCCGCGCCGCCGGCATTGGATGTGGAGAAGAACACCGGTTCGATCAGGCTGAAGTCACCCTCGGTCCGCATGCGGTCCATCAAAACGGAGCCGACCATGCCGCGCCATCCGACCATCCCCACTATGTTGCCCGTCTTCATTGCAGAACCCCTTTCAAATTTGAAATCAACAGAATTTCAGATTCCCGGCTCGTCTGGCCGGGTGGGGCGCGACGAACCGGGCTGTGTCAGCCTTTAATGGTTGTCGAATTGGTGCAGCGACCGCAATCGCTGCCATCCCACACCGCATTGGGGTGCGGGGAGGCTAGCCGGATGGGCATGTGCTGGTGCATGGCCCGATTCTAGTGCAGCGACTTCTGCAGGGCGCTTACGACCGCATCACCCATCTGCGCCGTGCTGACCAAGGTGGTCTTGTCACTGTGGATGTCCGCTGTGCGCAGCCCCTGGGCCAGCACGGATTTGACTGCGCCTTCGATGTGGTCCGCAGCCTGCGGCCGGTTCAGGCTGAAGCGAAGCATCATCGCGGCGCTCAGGATGGTTGCCAGCGGGTTGGCAATGCCCTTGCCGGCGATGTCCGGGGCGCTGCCATGGCTGGGTTCGTACAGCCCCTGATTGCGGGCGTTCAGGCTGGCGGAGGGCAACATGCCGATGGAGCCGGTCAGCATGGCGGCTTCGTCGCTGAGGATGTCGCCGAACATGTTCCCGGTGACGATGACATCGAACTTCTTGGGTGCGCGCACCAACTGCATGGCGGCGTTGTCCACATACATGTGGTCAAGCTGCACATCAGGGTACTGGCGCGCGACGTCCGTGACCACGTCCTTCCAGAACTGGAACGTCTCCAGTACGTTCGCCTTGTCCACGCTGGTGACCCGCTGACTGCGTTTGCGGGCCGCCTGGAACGCGACATGCGCGATACGCTCGATTTCGGGGCGCGAGTAGCGCATGGTGTCGAAGGCTTCCTCGGCGCCAGGGAAGTGGCCGTCGATGGCGGTTCTGCGACCGCGCGGCTGGCCGAAATAGATGTCGCCGGTCAGTTCCCGGATGATCAGGATGTCCAGCCCGGCGATGAGTTCAGGCTTGAGGCTGGAGGCCCCCACCAATTCCTCGTAGCAGGTCGCGGGGCGGAAGTTCGCGAACAGCCCCAGGTGCTTGCGCAGGCCCAGGATGGCCTGCTCGGGGCGCAGTGCGCGTTCGAGTTTGTCGTATTTCCAGTCGCCTACCGCGCCGAAAAGTACTGCGTCTGCGGATTGGGCCAGTTTGAGTGTGGCGTCCGGCAATGGGTGCCCAAATGCTTCGTAGGCCGCCCCACCAACCAACGCCGTTTCGGTTTCCAATGCCAGGCCCAAGGCGCCCAGCACCTTGACCGCCTCGGCGATGATCTCTGTTCCGATGCCGTCACCCGGCAGGATTGCGATTTTCATGGTGTCGAGGATGGCGTTGGGGTGGACATGGCCAGGCGTTTCGCCACCCTGGCACTTACTTGCCCAGTTCTGCGGCTTGGTTCTCTTTGACCTGGTTGGCGCTCTGGATAGCCCTGCGTTGTTCGTCGGTCAGCGCAGCGAACCCGACCTCGGCCTTGGCCAATTCGGTGCACAGGTACGTGTTGCCAGCAGCAGTCGCCTGGGCACCAAGGCACAACGCGCGAATGGATGCGGAGGCTGCGGGACTGGCCAACACCGCGCGCAGGTCCGGCGGGATCTTGGACAAGCGGCTTGCCTCATCGGTCTGCTTGCACAGGGCGGCATTACGTTGCCGGTATCTCGCGTCGGTGCATCTCTGCACCATCGTCTGCAATTCGGGCTGGCGCCCGAGCAGGGATTGGATCGCCGGTACCGCCAGCAGGTCTTCGATGATTCCGGCTTGGGCAGCGTTGAACGAAGCCGCCAGAACCAGCGCGGCTAGAAACTTGGACAGATGATTCATGTTGGCTCCTGAATACGCATGGAATTTGCCAGCCAGGGCTTTTCAGCCAAGCGCTGGTTCTCGAAAGCCCGGATCTTGTCGGCCTGTCTCAAGGTCAGCCCGATGTCGTCAAAGCCATTGAGCAGGCAATATTTGCGGAACGCCTCGACTTCAAACTGCAGTTCCTCGCCCTGCGGCTTGATGATAACCTGCCGCTCCAGGTCGATCGTGAGCCTGAAGCCCGGAAAGGCGTGGACCTCGTCGAACAACTGCCCCACCAGCTGGTCGGCCAGCATGATCGGCAACAGCCCGTTCTTGAAGCTGTTGTTGAAGAAGATGTCGGCGTAGCTGGGCGCGATGATCGCGCGAAAACCGTACTGATCGAGCGCCCAGGGCGCATGCTCGCGCGACGACCCGCATCCGAAATTCTTCCGGGCCACAAGGATCGACGCACCCGCGTACCGGGGCTGGTTCAGAACGAAGTCAGGATTGGGTTTGCGGCTGGCCGGATCCTGCCCTGGAAAGCCGGCGTCGAGGTAACGCCACTCGTCGAACAGGTTTTGTCCGAAGCCGGTCTTGCGGATGGACTTCAGGAACTGTTTGGGGATGATGGCGTCGGTGTCGACGTTCTCCCGGTCCATCGGAGCGACCAACCCCTTGTGTAGTGTAAATTTCTGCATCATGTCCTCCAGGCTGTGCCTTCAATCCTGTTTCTTGCCGGGTTGCCGACGCGCTCCCGGAACCATCAGGAAAACCGCCGCACGTCGACGAAATGGCCATGGATGGCTGCCGCAGCGGCCATCGCCGGGCTCACCAGGTGGGTCCGTCCACCGGCACCTTGCCGGCCTTCGAAATTCCGGTTGCTGGTCGAGGCGCAGCGCTCCCCCGGCTCCAGCCGATCCGCGTTCATGGCCAGGCACATCGAGCACCCGGGTTCGCGCCATTCGAAACCGGCAGCCAGGAAGATTTCGTGCAGTCCCTCGCGTTCGGCTTGCTGTTTCACCAGCCCGGAGCCTGGCACGACCATGGCCAGCTTGATATTGGCTGCGACCTTGCGGCCGAGTTTCTTGACGAGTGCCGCCGCATCGCGCATGTCCTCGATACGGCTGTTGGTGCAGGACCCGATGAATACTTTGTCCACATAGATGTCATCCAGGGCCTTGCCGGGTGCCAGGCCCATGTAGATCAGCGCCCGCTCGATGGCGCTGCGCTTGTTGGCGTCCTTTTCCTTGTCCGGGTCGGGCACCCGTGCATCGATACCCAGCACCATTTCTGGTGACGTTCCCCAGGTCACCTGGGGCACGATCCGGGAGGCGTCCAACTCGATCGTGGCGTCGAATCTGGCGTCTGCATCGGAGTGCAGCGTTTTCCAGGACGTCACCGCATGCTCCCATTCGACGCCTGACGGTGCCAGCGGCCGCCCCTTTACATAGTCGATGGTCTTCTGGTCGACCGCCACCAGCCCAGCCCGCGCACCGGCTTCGATGGCCATGTTGCAGACCGTCATGCGCCCCTCCATGCTCAGCGCCCGGATCGCCGCCCCGGCGAATTCGATGGTGTAGCCCGTTCCGCCGGCCGTTCCAATCTTGCCGATGATGGCCAGAACGATATCCTTTGCCCCGCAACCGGGAGCCAGTACACCGTCCACCCGCACCAGCAGGTTCTTGGCCTTTTTGGCCAGCAATGTCTGTGTGGCCATCACGTGTTCGACCTCACTGGTGCCGATTCCGTGGGCGAGGGCGCCGAAGGCTCCGTGGGTGGATGTATGCGAATCGCCGCATACGACGGTCATCCCGGGTAAGGTCGCGCCGGTTTCCGGGCCGATCACATGTACGATCCCCTGCCGCTTGGACAGGAAGGGGAAGTAGGCCGCGGAGCCGTACTGGCTGATATTGGCATCCAGCGTCGTGATCTGCTCCCGGCTCACCGGATCGGTGATGCCGTCGTAGCCAAGTTCCCAGCCGGTGGTGGGCGTGTTGTGGTCGGCAGTGGCCACGATCGAACTGACCCGCCACACCTTGCGGCCGGTCTGCCGAAGCCCTTCGAAGGCCTGTGGGCTGGTCACCTCGTGCACCAAATGCCGGTCAATGTAGAGCACGGCCGTGCCGTCCTCTTCTGTGTGGACGACATGTTCGTCCCAGATCTTGTCGTAAAGCGTGCGGCTCATGGTGCGGTTTTCTTGCATGACCCGATTTTATGCCCGGCAGGCGAGCGCCATCACCAAGACCCTTGCTGCCCCGACCTGCAATGCTGTGTCGCGAGACCTAGCGTTGGTCGATGGGCAGTACTGCGCGTTGCACCGACCCGGTGTACAACTGGCGCGGGCGCCCGATCTTGTATTCGGAATCGCCAATCATTTCGTTGAGTTGCGCGATCCAGCCGACAGTCCTTGCGAGCGCAAAGATCGCCGTGAACAGCGACGTCGGAATACCGATGGCGCGCTGCACGATGCCGGAGTAGAAGTCGACGTTGGGATATAGCTTGCGCTGCACGAAATAGTCGTCCTCCAGGGCGATTTTTTCAAGCGCCATCGCCAGCTTGAACAGGGGGTCGTTTTCAAGCCCCAAGGACGTAAGGACCTCGCGACAGGTCTCCTGCATCAGCTTGGCGCGCGGATCGTAGTTCTTGTACACCCGGTGGCCAAACCCCATCAGCTTGATGCCGGAGTTCTTGTCCTTGACCTGGTTCATGAACTCGCCGACCTTGCTGACACCGCCCATGCGCTGGATGTCGGTCAGCATGTTCAGGCAGGCTTCGTTGGCCCCGCCGTGCGCCGGGCCCCACAGGCAGGCGACACCCGCTGCGATTGCGGCAAACGGGTTGGTGCCGGAACTGCCGCACAGACGGACTGTCGACGTGGAAGCATTCTGCTCGTGGTCGGCATGCAGGATGAAAATGCGGTCGAGCGCGCGTTCGATGACCGGGTTGACTTCGTAGGGCTCGCAGGGCGTTGCGAACATCATGTGCAGGAAGTTGCCCGCATAACTGAGGTTGTTGCGCGGGTACATGTAGGGCTGGCCAGCGCTGTATTTGTAGGCCATGGCCACCAGCGTGGGCATCTTCGCGATCAGGCGGATTGCGGAGATCTCGCGGTGCTCGGGATTGTTGATGTCGGTGCTGTCGTGGTAGAAGGCCGACAGCGCACCCACCAGCCCCGTCATGATCGCCATCGGATGCGCATCGCGGCGGAACCCGCGCAGAAAGAACTGCATCTGCTCGTTGACCATCGTGTGGTTGGTCACGCGCTTGGTGAAACTGGCCTTGGCTTCCGCGTCCGGCAGGTTGCCGTACAGCAGCAGGTGACAGGTTTCCAGGAAGTCGCAGTGCGTGGCCAACTGTTCGATCGGGTAGCCACGGTACAGCAGTTCACCCTTGTCGCCGTCGATGTAGGTGATGGTGGACTGGCAAGAGGCCGTGGACAGGAAACCCGGATCGTAGGTGAACATGCCGGTCTGTGCGTACAGCTTGCGGATATCGATCACGTCCGGCCCGACGCTGCCGCCATACACCGGCAATTCGATATTCGGTGTGCCGTTGCTGAATGACAGCGTGGCCTTGTTGTTAGCTAGTTTCATGTTCGCCCTTTCAGCGGTGTTCTCTCAACATTCCCAGTACTTCGACAACGTCGTCACGGTCCAGGCCGGCATCGACCTGGCCAGGAGTCTTCTTGCCCAGATGCAGGTCGAGCAAATCATTGTCACTCAACTCCATCAATGCCTCGAGGCCTTGCGCTTGCCGGCGGGTCAATGCGCCCGCATACCGCAGCAAGAAGCGTTCCACAAACAGGTCATTTTCCAGCATGCCCCTGCGGCAGCGCCAACGCAGGCGGCTGAGTGCCCTTTCGTCCAGCAACTGGTGGGGGCCGGACAAATCCGTGGTCATGTCGTCATGCACATCACACAGTGCGCAGGACCATCATTTCCTTGATCTTGCCGATTGCGCGGGTGGGGTTGAGCCCTTTAGGACAAACGTCGACGCAATTCATGATGGTGTGGCAGCGGAACAACCGGTACGGGTCTTCCAGGTTGTCCAGACGCTCGCCGGTGGCCTCGTCCCGGCTGTCGGCGATGAACCGGTAGGCCTGCAACAGCCCGGCCGGACCCACGAACTTGTCGGGGTTCCACCAGAAACTGGGGCAACTGGTCGAACAACTGGCGCACAGGATGCATTCGTACAGGCCGTTGAGCTCCTCGCGCTCCTGCGGACTTTGCAAGCGCTCCTTTTCCGGCGGTACGTTGTCGTTGACCAGGTAGGGCTTGATCGAGTTGTACTGCTTGAAGAACTGCGTCATGTCCACTATGAGATCGCGGATCACGGGCAGCCCGGGCAGCGGCTTGAGTACGATCGAACCGGGCAGCGTGTTCATGTTGGTAAGACAGGCCAGCCCGTTCTTGCCATTGATGTTCATCGCGTCAGAGCCGCACACACCTTCGCGGCAGGAGCGGCGGAACGAAATGCTGGGGTCGACCGACTTGAGCTTCATCAGCGCATCGAGCAACATGCGCTCGGAGCCGTCCAACTCCACCTCGATCGTCTGCATGTAGGGCTTGGCGTCCTTGTCCGGGTCGTAGCGGTAGATCTGGAAGGTACGTTTTGTCATGTGTCATTCACTCCGGTCGATACAGCAGATGTTGAGATTCCGGTCGCCCAATGTACAGGGCAATATCTGTGGGCGCATCAGAAGGTGCGCACCTTCATGGGTACCGATTCCACCGTCAGCGGCTTCATCTGCACCGGTTTGTAGCTCAGCCGGTTGCCTTCGCGGTACCACAAGGTGTGCTTGTGCCATTCGGCATCGTTGCGCCCGTTCGGATGTTCGGGGGTGTCGCCATAGTCGTCGACGGTGTGGGCGCCGCGGCTCTCATGCCTGGCTGCAGCGGAGACGATGGTCGCCTGCGCAGCCTCGATCAGGTTTTCCACCTCGAGGGCCTCGATGCGCGCGGTGTTGAACACCTGCGACTTGTCCTTCAGGTTGATCCGGCCCACGCGTTCGCGGATCGCCGCGATCGCCGTGACGCCTTCATCCAGCTTGGCCTGCGTCCTGAAGACGCTCGCGTGCTTCTGCATCGTGTTGCGGATGTCATTGGCGACGTCCTGCGCATACTCGCCGTCATTCGCACCGTCCAGCCGGGCCAGACGCTCCTGTGTCCGCTCGGTGGCATCCTGGGGCAGGGCCTTGTGGTTCCTGTTCTTGTCGTTGAACTCGACGATATGGTTGCCGGCGGCGCGGCCGAACACCAGCAGGTCCAGCAGCGAATTGGTTCCCAGGCGATTCGCGCCATGCACGCTCACGCAGGAGCATTCACCGACCGCATACAGGCCCTGGACCGGCACGTTGTGCTCGCCGCCCTTCTGGTCGACGACCTGGCCGTGGATGTTAGTGGGGATGCCACCCATCTGGTAGTGGATCGTAGGCACCACCGGGATCGGCTCGCGGGTCACGTCGACGTTGGCGAAATTCACACCGATCTCGTGCACCGAGGGCAGGCGCTTCATGATGGTGTCGGCGCCGAGATGGTCGAGTTTCAGCAGCACATGGTCCTTGTTCGGCCCGCATCCGCGACCTTCCTTGATCTCCTGATCCATGCAACGGGAGACGAAGTCGCGCGGGGCGAGATCCTTCAGGGTGGGCGCGTAGCGCTCCATGAAGCGTTCGCCGTTGCTGTTGACCAGAATGGCGCCTTCCCCGCGACAGCCTTCGGTCAACAGTACGCCGGCTCCGGCCACTCCCGTCGGGTGAAATTGCCAGAACTCCATGTCTTCCAGCGCAAGCCCGGCGCGTGCCGCCATGCCCAGGCCGTCACCGGTGTTGATGAAGGCGTTGGTGGATGCTGCAAAGATGCGACCGGCGCCGCCGGTGGCCAGCATCGTGGTCTTGGCCTGCAGGACATGCAGTTCGCCGGTTTCCATCTCCAGTGCCGTGACGCCAACCACGTCGCCCTCGGCATCCCGAATCAGGTCGAGGGCCATCCATTCCACGAAAAACGCGGTGCGCGCCTTCACGTTTTGCTGGTACAGGGTGTGGAGCATCGCGTGACCCGTGCGGTCCGCTGCGGCGCACGCGCGTTCGACGGCTTTCTCCCCGTAGTTGGCCGTATGCCCGCCAAAGGGGCGCTGGTAGATGGTCCCGTCCGGATTGCGGTCGAACGGCATGCCCATGTGCTCCAGGTCGTAGACCACCTTGGGCGCTTCGCGGCACATGAACTCGATCGCGTCCTGGTCGCCCAGCCAGTCCGACCCTTTCACCGTGTCGTAAAAGTGGTAATGCCAGTTGTCTTCGTTCATGTTTCCAAGCGAGGCGCCGATGCCGCCTTGGGCGGCCACAGTGTGCGAACGTGTGGGGAACACCTTGGACAACACCGCAACATTCAGGCCTGCCCGCGCCAACTGCAGCGACGCGCGCATGCCGGAACCGCCCGCGCCGATGATGACGACGTCGAACCTGCGTTTTGAGATGGATTTGGTCATGGATATCTACTAGGTAACTGGGGCGTGGACGGGGCGGCCGGCGTCAAAGACGCCAGAGGACCTGGATCGCCCATCCGGCGCAGCCGACAAGCCAAACGATGGAAAATATCTGCAAGCAAAGACGCACGGCAACCGGCTTGATGTAATCCATCCAGATGTCGCGCACGCCGACCCACACGTGGTAGAGCAAGGCGACGATGACCACGAAAGTGAGCACCTTCATCCATTGGGCCGCAAAAATGCCAGCCCACAGGTCATAGCCCACGGGCCCCTTCTTCAGCAGCAGTTGCGCCAGGACGACTAGTGTGAAGAGCGCCATGAGGGCGGCGGTGACGCGCTGGCTCAACCAGTCGCGCAAACCGTAGTGCGCACCCACGACGATGCGCTTGGATCCGAAGTTGACTGCCATGATGGGTGATCCTTTCAATAAGCGATGCGCCGTCGGCGTCAACGCAACACTATGGTGGTGACCCCGGATTGCGGGTGCATGCGACACTCCACACGGCTCGACATGGCGTCAGTAGAGTCCGAACAATTTGGCCCCGCACGCCAGTGTCAGCCCAATGCTCAGCGCCAGAGTTGCCACAGCCGAACTCTTGCCGAACTCCTTGCTGACCGCATGGTTGATGTCCATCCACAGGTGCCGCAGCCCGGCAATCAGGTGGTGCAGATAAGCCCAGATCAGCGCCAGCACCACCAGTTTCAGGAACCAGCCGGCAAATGGTCCCAGGCCAGCCTGGCCAAACGCCTGGGTGAACCGGGCGAATGAGATCTCCGATGAGACCGAGGCATCGAACATCCAGATGATGAACGGCAGCAGCGCAAACATCAGGGCGCCGCTGATGCGATGCAGGATGGACACGATGCCCGCGACGGGCAGGCGGTACCCGGGCAGGTCGGTGAACGCGTTGATATTGCGAAACTCGGGACGCTTGGGTCGGGTGGGGGATGCCAGATCAGTCATGGGTTCACTTTAGCTTGGGGTGGATGTCACCGGAGGTCCGCTGCTGGGGCGTTGTCGCAAAATTCTATTTCAACCTGGTCGACTGACATGGGACTTGCATGCATTGCCCGGAAATCCCTTGTCGGGCCGCGGGGCAAACATGCGGCGGCGGCATCAACTGAGCTCATTGAGGTAGTGGTGCTTGTCCGTCCGATACAGGCCGCGGCGCAACTCGATGGCCTTGTCGTCGTAGGTGAAGGCGATGCGTTCCACACTGAGCATCGGCGTATTCTGCGTCATCCTGAGGAGTGCGGCCTGACCGGCATCGGGCAGTACGGCGCGAATCTTCTCCTTTGCCCGCACCATGCGCACGCCGAATTCGGTCTCGAACAGGGCGTACATCGGGCCGTCGTAGGTGCTCAGACGGTCGGCGGTGAGACCCTTGAATGGCGCGGCCGGCAGCCAGATGTCTTCGAGGATGGTCGGTTCACCCGAGAACGAAAGGACCCGGCGAACCTGAAGCACTGGGTCGCCTGCCCGCATGTTGAGTGCGCGGGCGATGTCTGCCGTGGCGCGCTGGCGCCGGCAGTCGACGATCTGGCGTTGTGCCGGGCCTTCGCTGCTGGGGTCGCCGTCGTCCGGCATCAGCTTGAGGAACCGGTACTGCACATGGTGTTCAGCGTGCGTCGCGACGAATGTGCCCTTGCCCTGGCGTCGCACCAGCAGGTTCTCCGCGGCCAACTCGTCGATGGCCTTGCGCACGGTGCCCTGGCTGACGCGAAAACGCGCCGCGAACTCCATCTCGCTGGGAATGGCTTCGCTGGGTTTCCATTCGCCGGCCTGCAGGCTCTTGAGCATCAGGGCCTTGATCTGCTGGTACAGCGGGCTGAACGCAGGGCTGGAACCCAGGCCGGCAGGCGGGCCGATGGCGGGTACTTCAGCGGCAGAAAAGGCAGGAAGGGGGTTGGATTGCTGCATGGATCACCCGGACGGCAGCCCGGACTGGGGCCACCTGCGTGGTGGTCGAATCATATCTTATATAAGACATAAGACAAGTTGACCACGGCGACTTTTCAGGGGTAAACTCGCCCGGATTGAGGCAGGCTCGGGCAACTCGTCGGGCCCTTGTGCTCAACCGCTTCCCACCACTTCCTGGAGTCAATCTCATGAACAAGAAACCTGTTCGCGTTGCCGTTACCGGAGCCGCGGGTCAGATCGGTTACGCACTGTTGTTCCGCATCGCCAGTGGCGCCATGTTGGGAGCCGATCAGCCGGTGATCCTGCAGTTGCTGGAGATCCCGGACGAAAAGGCGCAAAACGCGCTCAAGGGCGTGATGATGGAACTGGAGGACTGCGCGTTCCCGCTGCTGGCCGGGATGGAGGCGCACGGCGACCCGATGACCGCGTTCAAGGACACCGACTACGCGCTGCTTGTCGGGGCTCGCCCACGTGGTCCTGGCATGGAGCGTGCCGACCTGCTCGCGGCCAATGCGCAGATCTTCACCGCCCAAGGCAAGGCGCTGAATGCAGTGGCAAGCCGCAATGTGAAGGTGCTGGTGGTCGGCAATCCGGCCAACACCAACGCCTATATCGCCATGAAGAGCGCGCCGAGCCTGCCCCGCCGCAATTTCACGGCGATGCTGCGGCTTGATCACAACCGCGCACTGAGCCAGATCGCAGCCAAGACCGGCAAGCCGGTGGCAGAAATCGAGAAACTCGCCGTATGGGGCAACCACTCGCCCACCATGTACGCGGACTACCGTTTCGCGACCATCGGCGGCGCAAGCGTCAAGCAGATGATCAACGACCAGGACTGGAACGCCAATACGTTCCTGCCGACGGTTGGCAAACGCGGCGCAGCGATCATCGCTGCACGTGGCGTGTCGTCTGCCGCATCCGCCGCGAACGCGGCCATCGACCACATGCATGACTGGGCCCTGGGCACCAACGGCAAGTGGGTCACGATGGGTATCCCCTCGGATGGCCAGTACGGCATCCCCAAGGACACGATGTTCGGTTTTGCCGTCACCTGCGCCAACGGCGAATACACGCTGGTGGAAGGCCTTGAGATCGATGCGTTCAGCCAGGAGTGCATCAACAAGACGCTCAAGGAATTGCAGGACGAACAGGCAGGCGTGGCCCATCTGCTCTGAGCGGTGAACCATCCCCGCAACGTCCTTCTCGGCGCCCAGGCAGCGGCCGCCATGCTGCCGGTCTGTGACCATTACAGCGGCGTCGAGGTGCGGATGCGCAAGAGCCTGGCCCTGCAGGCCGAGTTGATGCAGGAGTTTGGCAATTGCGTGTTCGACGTCACGCTCGACTGTGAAGACGGCGCGCGGGTCGGTGGCGAGCGGGACCATGCCGCGATGGTCGTGGCGCTGGCGCGGGATGCCGTGGCGCGGGCGCCAGGGTGCGCCGCCGGTGCCGGCCCCCGTGTGGCGGTCCGGGTCCACCCGGTAGGCCATGCGGCGTTTGAGGAGGACGTGCAGACGATCCTCTCCGGTGCTGGCGCGGACCTGTGTCATGTGATGGTGCCCAAGGTCGAGTCGCCCGACGATGTGGCTGCTGCTGTGGCTGCCATCGACCGTTCCTGCGTGGATCGCGGCAGCGCCGGTCCGATGCCGCTGCATGTCTTGCTGGAGTCGCCGGCTGCCGTGCATCGGGCATTCGACATCGTGTCGCATCCGCGTGTGCAATCAGCCAGCTTCGGCCTGATGGATTTCGTGTCCTCGCATGGCGGTGCGATCCCTTCGGAAGCCATGTCGGTCAACGGCCAGTTCGAACACCCGTTGGTGGTGCGTGCCAAACTGGAAGTCGCGGCGGCATGCCACGCGCATGGCAAGGTGCCGTCGCATTGTGTCGTGACCGAATTCCGTGACCTCGAAGCGTTGCAGCGCTCCGCGACCGTCGCCGCCCGCATGTTCGGCTATAGGCGCATGTGGAGTATTCATCCCGGACAGATCCGGACCATCCTATCAGCCTTCGCGCCTCCGCGCAGCGAGATCGAAACCGCCGCGCAGATCATCGCGGCAGCCTGCCAGGCGGACTGGGCGCCGATCGAGTTCGCAGGTCAATTGCACGACCGCGCGAGTTACCGGTTTTTTTGGCACATACTGGAGCGGGCGCACCAGACGGGTCAGGTCCTGCCCAAGGAAGTGCAAGTTCATTTCGGGCATCAGTTCCATTGACGCCCTTGAGCCGCAAATTGAGGGACGCTTCATGAAACCTGTAGCTGTTGTGGTGTCTATGCTGCTGGCCTCGGCGGGCGTCCTTGCGCAGACCGCGCCTGCCAAGCCCATCGTGAGGGCGGATTCCAAAGCCAGCCATCGCGATATTCGCGTGCTGGCACGCAACATCGCAGCTGAAGTCCGCGCTCCGCTGACGCAGGGCGAACTGGACGTTGCGGGCAGAGTCCATGTCGGTACCTTGCCCTGCGAACTTGGACAGGTGGTGGTGCTTGCACCAGACCCATCAACCCCGGGCTATTTCTCGTTGCGTATGGGGCAGGCCAGTTACCGGGTGTCGCCGGAAGAGACCACCACAGGCGCGATTCGCCTGGAAGACAAGGCCGCCGGCATTGTCTGGCTCCAGTTGGCCAACAAGTCCATGCTGATGAGCCAGAAGCAGGGGCGGCGTCTGGCGGACGAATGCCTCAGCCCGTTGCAGGCCGAGGTCGCCAAGGCCATGTTGGCCAGCCCGCCGCCCAGCGTGCTGGACGCGGTTTCCAAGGCAGATGTGCCGCTGCCCACCATCGACTAGCCCGATGCCCACCAGTTTCGACATTTTGTCAGTCAAGGAGAGAACCATGTTGCAAGCGTATCGAACCCACGTTGCCGAGCGTGCCGCCCTCGGCATTCCACCATTGCCGCTTTCGGCCAGCCAGACCGCGGATCTGATTGAGTTGCTCAAGAACCCGCCGGCTGGTGAAGAGTCTGCGCTGGTGGAACTGATCACCTACCGCGTGCCTGCCGGTGTGGATGACGCCGCCAAGGTCAAGGCCAGCTACCTTGCCGCAGTGGCCCACGGCACGGAGCAGTGCAAGTTGATCTCCCGGGAAAAGGCGACCGAGTTGCTAGGCACGATGCTCGGCGGTTACAACATCAGCCCCTTGGTCGATTTGCTGGCGGACGCTGCAGTTGCCGCGGTTGCCGCCGCGGGCCTCAAGAAGACCTTGCTGATGTTCGACCAGTTCCACGACGTGAAGGAAAAGGCCGACAAGGGCAATCTCCAGGCGCGGTCCGTGATCCAGAGCTGGGCCGACGGCGAGTGGTTCACCAGCCGGCCCGAGGTCCCCAAGAGCATCACCGTGAGCATCTTCAAGGTGGCGGGCGAAATCAATACCGACGATCTGTCTCCCGCGCCGGACGCCTGGAGCCGACCCGACATTCCATTGCATGCGCTGGCGATGCACAAGAACCCGCGCCCTGGCGTGACACCCGAGCAGGAAGGCAAGCGCGGCCCGGTCAAGTTTATCGAAGACCTTCGCGCGCGCGGCCATCTGGTGGCGTATGTGGGTGATGTCGTGGGCACGGGTTCCAGTCGCAAGTCCGCCACCAACTCCGTTCTTTGGTTCACTGGGGAAGACATTCCTTTCGTGCCGAACAAGCGCTTCGGGGGTGTATGCCTGGGCGGCAAGATCGCCCCCATCTTCTACAACACGATGGAAGACTCCGGCGCCTTGCCGATCGAACTCGACGTCAGCCAGATGCAGATGGGCGACGTGGTCGAGTTGAGGCCCTATGACGGCAAGGCCCTGAAGGACGGCAAGGTGATCGCCGAATTCCAGCTCAAGAGCGACGTTCTGTTCGACGAGGTCCGGGCCGGCGGACGCATTCCCCTGATCATCGGTCGCGGGCTGACCTCCAAGGCCCGTGAGGCGCTTGGCCTGCCGCCGAGCACCTTGTTCCGATTGCCACAGAATCCGGCCGATACCAAAACGGGCTTCACCCTGGCACAGAAGATGGTGGGCCGGGCTGTAGGGCTGCCTGCCGGGCAGGGCGTGCGCCCTGGCACCTATTGCGAGCCGCGGATGACGTCGGTGGGGTCCCAGGACACAACTGGCCCAATGACGCGCGACGAACTCAAGGACCTCGCGTGCCTGGGGTTCAGTGCCGACCTGGTCATGCAGTCGTTCTGCCATACGGCGGCTTACCCGAAGCCTGTCGACGTGAAGATGCACCACGAGCTGCCCGACTTCATCAGCACCCGCGGCGGCATCAGCCTGCGCCCGGGCGACGGCATCATTCATAGCTGGCTCAACCGCATGCTGCTGCCCGACACCGTGGGCACTGGCGGCGACAGCCATACCCGTTTCCCGATCGGGATCAGCTTTCCGGCGGGCTCGGGCCTGGTGGCTTTTGGCGCCGCCACCGGTGTCATGCCGCTGGACATGCCGGAAAGCGTGCTGGTGCGGTTCAAGGGCCGCTTGCAGCCGGGTGTGACCCTGCGGGACCTGGTCAACGCCATACCCCTGTATGCGATCAAGGCGGGCCTGCTCACCGTGGCCAAGCAGGGCAAGAAGAACATCTTCTCAGGCCGCATACTCGAGATCGAGGGCCTGCCGGACCTGAAGGTGGAGCAGGCCTTCGAGCTGAGCGACGCGTCGGCGGAGCGCTCGGCTGCAGGCTGCACGGTGCACCTCGACAAGGCGCCCATCGTCGAGTACATCAACAGCAACATCACGATGCTCAAGTGGATGATCGCGACCGGGTACCAGGATGTGCGCACGATCCAGAGGCGAATCGACGCGATGGAGGCATGGATCGCCAATCCGGTGCTGATGAAGGCAGATGCAGATGCCCAGTATTCAGCGGTGATCGAGATCGATCTGGCCGATGTGCACGAGCCCATCGTGGCTTGCCCGAATGATCCGGACGACGTGAAGACGCTGACCGAGGTGGCCGGGTCCAAGATCGACGAGGTTTTCATTGGAAGCTGCATGACCAATATCGGTCACTTCCGTGCGGCATCGAAGCTGCTGGAAAACAAGCGTGACATTCCGGTCAAGCTGTGGATGGCGCCACCCACCAAGATGGATGCCAAGCAGTTGAGCGATGAAGGCCACTACGGCGTCCTGGGCAGCGCCGGTGCGCGCATGGAGATGCCGGGCTGCAGCCTGTGCATGGGCAACCAGGCGCAGGTCAAGGAAGGTGCGACGGTTTTCAGCACATCGACCCGCAACTTCCCCAACCGCCTGGGAAAGAACTCCAACGTCTACCTGGGATCTGCGGAACTCGCAGCAATCTGCTCCAAGCTGGGCCGCATCCCGACGAAGCAGGAGTACATGACCGACATGGGTGTGCTCACGGCGGCCAGCGCCGACATCTACAAGTACCTCAACTTCGACAAGATCGAGGAATTCACCGACGCAGCCGCAACGGTCAAGGCAGCAACTCCGGCCTGATGGCCTTCGGAACCGGGCGTCTGTCCGGTCGTCGTGGTAAGGCACGGTACCGGTGCCTGGGCGATCACTGCGCCGTGTCCCGGGCCCATGGCCGGGCCATGTTGTCATGACGTCACTGTCAGTCATCCCGCTGTCACTGCAGACAATCCTGCTGCTGGTGGCGAGCAACGTCTTCATGACGTTCGCCTGGTACGGGCACTTGAAGAACCTGGCGACCGCGCCCTGGTACTGGGCTGCCATCGTGAGCTGGGGTATCGCGCTGTTCGAGTACCTGCTGCAGGTCCCGGCGAACCGGATCGGCTATCAGCAGGCCGGTTTCACGCTCGGCCAACTCAAGATCGTGCAGGAAGTGGTGACCCTGTCGGTGTTTGTGCCGTTCGCGATCTACTACATGGGCGAACCGCTCAAGATGGACTACCTCTGGGCCGGGTTGTGCATGGTGGGCGCGGTCTACTTCATCTTCCGCAGCGCCTGAGCGCCGGCGTGCCATTGCCGGTGGTGCGCGACAGTTACACTGCGCTGGATTTTCCAATGTCATCGTATTGACATGTACCCGCTCTGGAGTGCTTGATGCTGTTTGCCAAATTGTTGCCCAGAGAGGGCAACTTCTTCGACATGTTCAACCAGCATGCCGACCATATTGTCGAGGCTGCGCGCGCCTTCTCCAAACTGGTCGACAACTATTCGGACCTGCACCTGCGCCAGAAGTACAACCAGGATGTGGACAACGCGGAGAGGGCCGCCGACCGGGTGACACATGACGTGAACAAGGCGATCCACATCACCTTCATCACACCGATCGACCGGGAGCAGATCCATTCCCTGATCAACACCATGGACGATGTGGCCGACCTGATCCAGGATTCGGCCGAAACCATGGCCTTGTACGACGTGCGCCACATGACCGACGAAATCGTCCGCTTGACCGATGTGAGCGTCAAATGCTGCGAGCGCGTGCGCGATGCCGTGAAGCTGCTGGCGAAGATCGCCGAGCCGTCCGTCGCCGAGGCCGCTCTCAAGACGTGCGAGGAGATCGACCAGCTTGAGTCCGACGCCGACCGGGTGATGCGGGCCGCGATGAGCAAGCTTTTTCGCGAAGAGCCTGATGTCCGGGAGGTCATCAAGCTCAAGGCCATCTACGAACTGCTGGAGACGATCACCGACAAGTGTGAAGACGTCGCCAATGTCATCGAAGGCATCGTCCTCGAAAACTCCTGATCCGGGCGGTTGAATGACGTCCGTTCAAGTCGCACTGTGGGTGGTTGTGTTGTTGGTGGTCCTGGCGCTGGCCTTCGACTTCATGAACGGTTTTCATGATGCCGCCAATTCGATCGCCACCGTGGTGTCCACAGGGGTTCTCAAGCCTGGCCAGGCCGTCATATTTGCTGCGTTCTTCAACTTTTTCGCGATATTCGTCTTTCACTTGAGTGTGGCCGCCACGATTGGGAAGGGTCTGGCCCAGCCCGGGGTGGTGGACGTGCACGTGGTTTTTGGCGCGTTGATTGGCGCCATTACATGGAACTTCATCACCTGGTTCTATGGGATCCCGAGCAGTTCTTCACACGCGCTCATCGGTGGCATTGTCGGGGCGGTCATTGCCAAGGCCGGCGCGGCGGCCCTGGTCCCGGCGAGCCTGATCAAGACGGTGCTGTTCATCTTTGTGTCGCCGGTGCTGGGTTTTGTCCTCGGTTCGGTCATGCTCATTGCTGTGTCTTGGGGCTTGCGTCGCAGCACTCCCAGCCGGGTCGATCGCTGGTTTCGCCGTCTGCAACTCGTATCGGCGGGTGCTTACAGCCTGGGCCATGGCGGCAACGACGCACAGAAGACCATCGGCATTGTCTGGATGTTGTTGATCGCAACCGGCTACACGGGATCGAGTGAGGCCTCACCGCCAAGCTGGGTCGTATTGAGTTGCTACACCGCGATCGCCCTTGGCACGATGTTCGGCGGATGGCGAATCGTCAAGACAATGGGGCAACGGCTGACCAAGCTCAAGCCGGTCCACGGCTTCTGTGCCGAGACCGGGGGCGCCATCACATTGTTCCTGGCCGCCGCACTGGGTATTCCGGTGTCGACCACGCACACCATCACTGGTGCGATCGTGGGTGTGGGCGCCACCCAGCGCGCCAGCGCTGTGCGTTGGGGCGTGGCCGGCAATATCGTGTGGGCGTGGGTGCTGACCATCCCTGCCAGTGCCTTTGTGGCTGCAGTCTCCTACTGGGTCAGCCTGCAGATCTTCTGATCCCTCGGCTGCAGGGGCTAAGGCCCTGGTACGGTATCGGAGGCGGCCTATGGGCGGCCGAGCGCGACCGGCAAGACCTGGTATTCAAACAGCCGCTGGAGGCTGAACGCCAGAGTCGCCACCAGCGCGATGGTGCCGAAAAACAAAGCAAGTACCACGGCGCCGATCGTGATCCAATTCGTCCCGCCATTGCCATTGCCATTGCCATTGCCATTGCCATTGCCATTGCCATCGTCGTCGTCGTCGTCGTCGCCCTGCGCGGTCGCCGCATTGAACCTGGAGTTCCAGCGTTGTGCATCCATCAGGCCGTAAACGATGGCCGTCAATGCGCATCCAGCGAAAGTGAAGCCCAGCATGGGCATGAGCAGCCAACTCCACAGGTCGTCCAGTCCCCATTGGCGTGCGCGCCAAACCCCGTACAGCCCAAGCAGGCTGGGAAAGCTCAGTACCCAGGCCGCCGGGTCACGCGAGCCGTACAGGTAAAAACGGTGCATGCCGAACGGCCCTCCAAGGAGTGCCAGCCACGCGGCGATCGTCTTGTTCTTGACAATCATGCAACGTCCGGCGCACAGGCCGAGCCCTGCCCCAGGGCGCGCTGCATCATCACCACATCCAGCCACTGGTCGAACTTCCAGCCGCATGCCGTGATGACACCGGCGTCTTCGAATCCGATGGCCCGGTGCAGCGCAATCGATCCCGTGTTGCGGGAGTCTCCAATGACGGCAATCAGTTTGCGCACCCCCGCGCGCTCCGCTGCTGCTGCGAGCTCGGTGAGCAAGGCCCGCCCGACGCCACTTCGGTGGGCCAGCGGCGACACATAGACCGAGTCCTCGGCCGAGAATCGGTAGGCGGGGCGGGGCTTGAACCAGTTGCAGTAGGCGAATCCGACCACCGCACCGTCGGACTCCGCAACCAGGTACGGCAGGCCACGCGCGAGAACTTCCGCCCGGCGCCCCGCCATGTCCTGTGGAGTCGGAGGATCGATTTCGAATGTGCCGGTGCCCTCAAGAACGTGCTGTGCATAGATCGCCGCGATGGCACTGATGTCGGAATCTCGGCTTGGCCGGATGATTGGCATGGATGGACTCGCTATAATGGAAAGCTTTTCAACGTGTTACTGGCCGGGTGGTCATGTTACGTGTCTCAACGCTGAAATAATGGCGGGAAGTAATTCCTGCCGCCCCCCGAAGGATAAATCATGGTCGTTATTCGACTTGCCCGTGGTGGTGCCAAGGCCCGCCCATTTTTCAATATCGTTGTCGCCGACAAGCGTACACGGCGCGATGGCCGCTTCATCGAGCGGATCGGTTTCTACAACCCGATCGCGACCGCGAACGAAGAGAGCATTCGCATCGCCCTCGATCGATTGACATACTGGAAGGGTGTGGGTGCCCAGGCGTCCCCAACCGTCGAGCGCCTGATCGACCAGGCGGCCAAGAAGGCAGCCTGATCCAGCCTTGCGGGGCGTTGTCCAGGCGCGACGGCCTCATGCTACCCGAACTCGACCAGGTCGATCTGCCTGACGATGCCGTGGAGGTTGGGCGCGTTGGCGAAGCCTGGGGCATCAAGGGCTGGTTCAAGGTCTTGGCGCACAGCAGCTCGCCCGAGGCGCTGTTCTCGTCGAAACGCTGGTTCATCCTGCCCGCGGAACGAGGTGCTCGGAACTTCACCGGGGCCAAGCTGCTTCGGATGGTCGAGGTCAAGGAGCACGCGGGTGGTGTGGTGGCCAGCGCTACAGACATCGCTGACCGATCGGCGGCGGAATTATTGCGGGGGGCGCGTGTGTTCATCCCGCGCTCCAGTTTTCCCAGCACCCAAGCCGACGAGTTCTATTGGGTAGACCTCATCGGCCTGGATGTTGTCAATCGCGAAGGTGTGCATTTGGGGCGTATCAAGGAGCTTCTTTCCACCGCCGCCCAGGCAGTGATGGTGATGGAGTTCGAACACGGTGGCGAGCACCATGAACGCATGATCCCGTTCGTTGCCGCTTATGTGGATGGCGTGGACCTGCCGGCGAAGCGCGTCACTGTGGATTGGCAGCCAGACTATTGAGCCAGCGCCCCATGCGGTTCGATGTCATCAGTCTTTTCCCCGAGTTGTTCGCGCCATTCCTGGCCACGGGTGTGACGCGACGCGCCTTCGAATCAGGACAGGTCGGTGTCCATTTTTCCAACCCCAGGGACTTCTCCGAGGGCAACTACCGCCGGGTCGACGATCGGCCCTTCGGTGGTGGGCCGGGCATGGTCATGATGGCGGAGCCACTGCACCGCTGCCTGGCCCATGTCAGGTCGACGCGCATCGACGTGGCGCCGGTGGTGTTGTTCTCCCCCCATGGGCAGCCCCTGACCCATGCTGTGGTTGAGCGTTGGGCCGGCAGTTCGGGCGCGGTTCTTCTTTGCGGGCGCTACGAGGGTATCGACCAGCGATTCGTGGATGCTGAAGTCGACGAGGAACTAAGCCTGGGGGACTTCGTGCTTTCGGGCGGCGAAATTGCCGCGATGGCATTGCTGGATGCGGTGGCCCGCCTGCAGCCAGGCGTCTTGACTGACGCCGATAGCCATGTGCAAGACAGCTTCAACCCGGCGGTGGATGGACTGCTCGACTGCCCACACTATACGCATCCCTCGGTATGGCATGGCACTCCGGTTCCGCCCGTCTTGCTGTCCGGCAATCATGCGTTGCTCGCGCGCTGGCGCCGTGACCAGAGTCTGGCGCTCACTCGCGACCGTCGCCCCGACCTGGTCGCGTTGGCCCGGGCGGCAGGGCGCCTGTCGGATCGCGACGAGAAGCACCTGGCTGCAACGGCGCCGCTGCCCGGCCCAGAGGCTTACGAAAAACCGGCCTGAGGCTTGGTATACTTGACGGCTGTCCGATCCTCTGCTCGGCCGTCCCCAGCCCTGTGCCCGGGGGCCCTTTGTGCCATTTCGGCGCTGGCGCGAACATGATCATTTGAGGAAACCATGAACCTGATCCAGACTCTCGAACAAGAAGAAATTGTTCGACTCGGCAAGAAGATTCCCGACTTTGCCCCCGGCGACACAGTGATCGTAAGTGTCAACGTGGTCGAAGGCACGCGTAAGCGCGTTCAGGCCTATGAAGGCGTCGTGATTGCAAAACGCAATCGCGGCCTCAACAGCGGCTTCATCGTGCGCAAGATTTCCAGTGGCGAAGGTGTCGAGCGTACGTTCCAGACCTATAGCCCGCTGATCGCCGGCATCGAGGTCAAGAGGCGCGGCGATGTGCGCCGGGCCAAGCTCTACTACTTGCGCGACCGCAGCGGCAAGTCGGCTCGCATCAAGGAAAAGCTGTCTGTCAAGAAGGCTGTGGCAGCCTAGTCGATACAGGCACGAACAGACCGCCCCGGTGAATGCCGGGGCGGTTTTTTTTGGTGCGCCCAGCATGGGCGCACTCTTGGAGGTGCAATTGCTCCCGCGAGCTGGTCACAGTGAGCGAAGTGAAGCGCAACTGCATGAGGGCGACCGAGTGTGGGAAGGAAGCGTGGAGCGTAAGTCATGAGCCGATGGACAAGACCCAGATAGAAGGTAGAAGGCGGTGCCGACCAAGGCGAGCGGGCCAGAAACCGCGAAGCTTTTGTGACCAAGGGTCAGGCGGCGTAAATCTGGCGGCTGTGTGATGAAGACGGCTGCCCGCGACATGCAACCGAGAGCACAGGGTCAGCGTTGCTGCAAGCGGCGCTGACAAGAGAGAACCTGCAGCGAGCGTTCAACCTAGAAACCGCAGTTGAAGTTCCGTAAATGCGCTCAAACCCAATGCTGGCGCGGGTTTGCGTCGATTTGCGACACTCACCCTATGGGTGAACTAATCGAGCGCAAAAAGACGGCTGTCGCGCAGGCCAGTGAAGAGCTT
>JANMZX010000072.1:0-6240 GCA_031383745.1 Rhodoferax sp.
GAGGAGCCGGTGCCGAGCATCGACGCGATGGACGACACGTTCACGATGGCGGCCCCCGCTTGTTCGCGCAGCAGCGGCGCGAAAGCACGCGTCATCTGGTAGGCGCCGACCACGTTGACCGCGTAGATCTTGTGGAAGTCCTCCGCGTCCAGCGCGTCGAGGTCTTTCATCGACGCGAACTTGGTGGCGCCGGCGTTGTTGACCAGCACGTCCACCCGGCCCCAGCGGGCCTGCGCCTGCGCCGCCATGGCGCGGCAGTCGGCGTCCTGTGCCACATCGGCCCGCACCACCAGCACATCGGCGCCCAGCGTCTGGCACTCTGCCGCCACCGCTTCTGCCGGTTCAGCCGCACGTGAATAGTTCACCAGCACGTTCCAGCCGTGGCTGGCGAACAGGCGCGCGGTGGCCGCGCCGATGCCGGACGAGGAGCCGGTGACAACACATACCTTGCGGGTCATCAGATAACCTCCATGTCGCTGATTGCGGAATTCGCCCTTGGGAGCGGCCCGGCGGGGCCCATCAGACCACCTTCGCCCTGCGGGCTGCGGTGCGAGCCCCTTGGGAACGGCCCGGCGGGGCTCATGGGGTATTCTCCGGTTGGGTCCAGGCGGCGCGCAATTCGCGCTTGAGCACCTTGCCGATCGGGCTGCGCGGCAACTCGTCGAGCAGTTGCAGGCTGCCCAGGCGCTGGGTCTTGCCCAGTTGCGCATTGGTCCATTGCAGCAGCTGGTCGGCGGCAAGCCGCTGCCCTGGATGCAGCACCACAAACGCCGCCGGCGTCTCGCCCCAGCGCTCTGAGGGCACGCCCACCACCGCCACCTCCAGCACGGCCGGATGCTGGCGCACCACGGCCTCCAGATCGCTCGGGTAGACGTTGAACCCGCCGGAAATGAGCATGTCCTTCTTGCGGTCCAACAGCGTCAGGAAGCCATCGGCGTCGAAGCGCCCGATATCCCCGGTGCGGATGAAGCGCTTGCCCTGCGGGTCGAACCACTCGGCCTCGCGCGTCTTGTCTGCCTGCCCGTGGTAACCGGACATCATGCCGCCCGAATGGCCGACCACCTCGCCGGCCTCGCCCGGCCCGACTTCGATGCCGTTGTCGTCGATCAGCCGGATGTCGTGATCCAGAGCGGGCTTGCCCACCGTGTGCAGCTTGTCGGGAAAGTTGTGCGCCTCCAGGATGCAGGTGCCGCCACCTTCGGTCATGCCGTAGTACTCGACCAGGCCGCCCGGCCAGCGCCGCAGCACGTCGGCCTTCAGTGCGGCGCCAAACGGCGCGCTGGTGGAGAACTTCATGCGGAACGACGACAGGTCGTAGCGATCGAACTGCGGGTGCGCCATCAGCCGCTGGTACTGCACCGGCACCAGCATGGCGTGTGTGACGCGGTGCTTCTGTGCCAGCTCCAGGAATGCGCCGGCGTCGAACCTGGGCATCAACACCACCGTGCCCCCGGCACACAGTGTGGGAAAGAACACCACCAGCGTGGTGTTGGAATACAGCGGCGTCGAGACCAGGGCCACACTGTCGGCGGCATAGGCATAACTGGCCCCGCGCCGCACATGGGCCCAGCGCATGCTGTGCGGCTGCACGATGCCCTTGGGCTCCCCGGTGGTGCCAGACGAATAGATGATGTTGAACGGCCAGGACGGCTGCACCTGCACCGGCACAGGTCGCTGCCCGGGCGGCCCGAACCAGTTGTCGAGCGTCGGGGCAGGTGCATCCGCACCGAGCCCGATGCGCGCGGCATCGCCGGCGCCAGACGCACCCAACGCCTGCGCGCCCTGAGCATCCACAAACACGCAGCGGGCCTGCGCATCCTGCACCATGCGCCGCAGGCTTGCGGCACCCGATCCCGGTGCCAATGGCGCAACCACCACTCCGGCGCGCAAGGCGCCCAGAAACACACAGGCGTAGTCGACCGACATGCCGGCGCAGATGGCGATCGCGTCCCCTGGCTGCAGCCCGTCGCGCTGCAGAGCACAGGCCACCCGGTCCATCGCGCCGTCCAGCGCCGCGTAATCCAGGCTGTCGGCGCCGATCACGAGCGCCGGTCGGCGCGGCGCGTCAAGGGCATGCGCATGCACCAGGTCGGCAATGATTCCAAATTCGAGCTCGGTCGACACAGTCATGGTACGGCAGTCCCCTGGCAGTTACCCGCGATGGTAACGGGCGATCGGCCGCGCAGGGGCGCTGCCATGGCGTTTGCGCGACAATCGTCGGTGGTGACAGCCCCCGGCTGTGTCGCATTTGTTACCCCTTTCAGGACCTTCCTCCATGACCTATCCCCACGTACAGCTGCTGATCAACAACGAATGGCGCGCAGCACGCGGCAACGCGACCATTCCGGTGCACAACCCCGCCGACGGCGCTGTCATCGGCAGCGTGGCGCGCGCCACGATCGCCGATCTGGACGAGGCCTTGCAGGCCACCGAAAAAGGCTTCGCCGTCTGGCGCAACACGCCGGCGCTGGACCGCAGCAGGCTGATGCGCGCGGCGGCCCAGTTGCTGCGTGAACGCACCGACGCCATCGCGCGCCTGATGACCCTGGAGCAGGGCAAGCCGCTGGCCGAAGCCAAAGGGGAGATCGGCATGGCGGCCGACATCATCGAATGGTTTGCTGACGAGGGCCGGCGCGTGTATGGGCGCCTGGTGCCACCGCGCGCAATGAACCAGCAGCAGATGGTCCTGAAGGAGCCCGTCGGGCCGGTGGCGGCGTTCACGCCGTGGAACTTCCCGATCAATCAGGTGGTGCGCAAGGTAAGCGCGGCGCTGGCCACCGGCTGTTCGATCATTGTCAAGGCGGCGGAAGAAACCCCGGCGTCGCCCGCAGAACTGGTGCGCGCCTTTGTCGACGCCGGCCTGCCGCCCGGTGTGCTGGGGCTGGTGTATGGCGACCCGGCCGAGATCAGCAACTACCTGATACCGCACCCTGTCATCCGCAAGATCACCTTCACCGGCTCCACACCGGTGGGCAAGCAGCTGGCGGCCCTGGCCGGCAAACACATGAAACGCGCGACCATGGAGCTTGGTGGCCACGCACCGGTCATCGTGGCGGCCGACGCCAACATCGCGAACGCGGTCAAGGTGATCGCCGGCGCCAAGTTCCGCAATGCGGGTCAGGTATGCATCTCGCCGACGCGCTTCCTGGTGGAAGAGGCGGCGCGCGAGGAGTTCGTCGCCGGCTTCGTGGCCTATACCAGGTCACTCAAGGTCGGCTCCGGCCTGGAGGCCGGCACCCAGATGGGGCCGCTGGCCAACCCGCGCCGGCTGGCCGCAATGCAGCAGATCACCGAGGACGCCGTCGCCCGCGGCGCAACGGTGGCCGTCGGCGGCGAACGCATCGGATCCACCGGCAACTTCTTTGCGCCCACCGTGATCCTGGACGCCCCGCTGGACAGCTCGGTGTTCAACAACGAACCCTTCGGCCCGATGGCCGCAGTGCGCACCGTGAAGAACATCGACGAGGCCATTGCCGAAGCCAACCGGCTGCCCTTCGGCCTGTCGGCCTATGCGTTCACCAGCAGCATCAAGACAGCGCACCAGTTGTCGGCCCAGATGCAGACCGGCATGTTGTGGATCAACCAGCCGGCCGCGCCGTGGGTCGAGCTGCCGTTTGGCGGCGTCAAGGATTCGGGCTACGGCAGCGAAGGCGGCCCGGAGGCGCTGGAGGCCTACCTGACCACCAAGACCGTCGCGATGACCAGCGTGTGAGCGCGCCCGCCGCGTCTCCCCTGTCCTTCGCATCGCTGGACCTGCATCCGGCGACACTGGAAAACCTGCAGGCGCTTGGTTACCAGGAGATGACACCGATCCAGGCGGCCAGCCTGCCGCCGGCACTGCTCGGCAAGGACCTGATCGCCCAGGCGCAGACCGGCAGCGGCAAGACGGCCGCCTTTGCGCTGGCGTTGCTCGCCACGCTGAATCCGCGGCGCTTCGCCGTGCAGGCGCTGGTGTTGTGCCCCACCCGTGAACTCGCCGACCAGGTCACTGGCGAGATCCGCCGGCTGGCGCGCGCGCAGGAAAACATCAAGGTGGTGACGCTGTGCGGCGGCGTGGCGCTGCGCGGGCAACGCGCGTCGCTGGAGCACGGCGCGCACATCGTGGTGGGCACGCCAGGGCGCGTGATGGACCACCTGGAGCGCGGGTATCTGGCGCTCGACGCGCTGGGTACGCTGGTGCTCGACGAGGCCGACCGCATGCTGGACATGGGTTTCTTCGACGACATCTCCACCGTGGTCAAGCAGTGCCCGGCCGAGCGCCAGACCCTGCTGTTCTCGGCCACCTACCCCGAGGGCATCGCCAAGCTGGCCGACAAGTTCATGCGCGCGCCGGTCCGGATCGAGGTGCAGACCACGAGCACCGGGCCGAAGATCGAACAGCGCTTCTACGAGGTGACGCGCGCCAACCGCTTCGAGATGGTGGCGCTGCTGCTCAACCACTTCCGTCCCGTCAGTTCGCTGGCGTTCTGCAACACCAAGCAGCAGTGCAAGGAACTTGTCACTTTCCTGCAGCAGCAGGGTTTCAGCGCACTGGCCTTGTACGGCGAACTGGAACAACGCGAGCGCGACCAGGTGCTGGCGCAGTTCGCCAACCGCAGCTGCTCGGTGCTGGTGGCCACCGATGTGGCCTCGCGCGGGCTGGACATCGACCAGCTCGAGGCAGTGATCAACGTCACCATCACCCCCGACCCGGAGGTGCATGTGCACCGCATCGGCCGCACCGGCCGCGCCGGCGAATCCGGCCTGGCGCTGAGCCTGGCCAGCATGGACGAGATGGGGTCGGTAGGCAAGATCGAGCAATACCAGAAGCAGGTGTCGGAGTGGCACAAGCGCGAAGTACTCTCGCCCACCGGCAAAGGCCCGCTGCTGCCGCCGATGGTCACGCTGCAACTGCTCGGCGGCCGCAAGGAAAAGATCCGCCCGGGGGATGTACTGGGCGCGCTGACCGGGCCTGAGGGCGGCTACACCCGCGAGCAGATCGGCAAGATCAACGTGACTGAATTCACCACCTTCGTGGCGGTGCAGCGCGCCATCGCCCACGACGCGCTGCGCAAGCTCAACGCGGGCAAGGTCAAGGGCCGCAGCGTGCGGGTCCGCTTTCTGGAATGACCCGGCGTGCGCCCGTGTCCGGTGCGGGTATTGCCGACCCGGTCACACCGGGACACTCGGCATGCCCCCTGGCGTCGTGCGCATCGGCACAAACGCCACACCATGCTGTTCGACCGGTTTGCCGCAGACAACAAAACCCAGCCGCTCATATGCCGGCACCGCGAACAGCGATGCATTGACGGTGAACGTCTCGACCGGGCCGGCGCTTTGCGCCTGCTGCATCGCGTGCGCCCACAACCGTCTGGCCAATCCCTGGCGCTGTAACCCGCCGGCAACGAACAGATGGAAAAGATGTGTGCCGTCGCGCACGGCCACCACACCTGCCAGGCGGGAGCCTGACTCGGCCACGCCATAGCGGAAGTTGGGCGCCGTCACATACACCTCGATGGCCTGCGGTGCGATGGATTCCAGAAACCGTCCGGCTCCCGCGCCATCAGGCCGCACGGTGAGCAGCGGCAGGTGGCTGGTGATGAGCGCACTGATCGCCGGCGCATCCTCCACGCCCGCCCGGCGGATCTGCATCACTCAGCCCCTGGCGTGTGTCACCCCACCATCGACCACCAGCGTGGAGCCCACCACGTAGTCACCGGCGCGCGACGCCAGGTAGATCGCTGCACCGGCCATGTCCTCGACCGTTCCGACCCGGCCGGCCGGAATGCGGGCCGACACCACGTCGGCATGGTCGCGTGCGTCGCGGTTCATGTCGGACGCAAACGCGCCGGGTGCGATCGCCGAGACGGCGATGTTGTCCTTGGCCAGGCGCAGTGCCATGCGGCGTGTGAGGTGGATCAGGCCGGACTTGCTGGCCGCATAGGAATACGTCTCCTGCGGATTCACCGACACGCCGTCGATCGAGGCGATGTTGATGACCTTGGCGACCCGGCCCTTGCCAGCCAGGCACAACTGTGCGTGCAGTGCCTGGGTCAGGAAGAACGGCGCCTTCAGGTTCAGGTCTACCACCTTGTCCCAGCCGCTTTCGGGGAAGTCGTCGAATGGCGCGCCCCAGGCGGCGCCGGCGTTGTTGACCAGAATGTCGAGTTGCCCCTCGCGCGCGGCGTAGGCGGCGGCCAATGCCTTGGCGCCCTCCACCGTGGACACGTCGGCCGGCAGGGAGACGCAGGTGCCCAGCGC
>JANMZX010000114.1:0-2688 GCA_031383745.1 Rhodoferax sp.
CTTGTGGCCCTGGGGCACCCGGTCGCGCAGGACCAGGCCATCCGGCAGCACTGAGCCGGCCGGCAGGCCACCGTCGTTCGCGACGATGGCGACGTTGTCCTGCGCGGCCATGCGGATCGTGTGCGGGGCCGTGGCGGTGGCAATGTTGTCTGTGGTCTTGGACATCGGGTGTTCCTGTCATCCTGGATTCGGCAGTTGGACGCGCCCGAGCGGGCTGCGATGTGGTGGGCTGGCAAGGCGCGACGACGCTGCGGGCTCATGCCCGCGAGGAGAAGCAACGCCGCCAGCGTGCCGCAGCGCGGCTCGATCGGGTGCGTAGCGCTCTCACCCAGGTGGTGAACTCCGTAGTGGGTACAAAACACAATGTTCATAGGGAGTTGCAAGCGGAAACAAGCGGTCAACTGCCGAATCTAGGTTCAATCAAAGGTGCGCGCCTGGCCGATCAATGCGACAACTCTTCACGGATCACGCGGCGTAAATCGGCTTCCAGATGCCCGGTTTCGATCAACCGGCGCAGCGAGTCGTTGATCAGGGTCTGGTAGCCACGGTTGCCTGCGAGGGCCTTGAAATGCTCGACGATGGGCGCATCCAGCATGATGTTGACGCGCAGTTTGCCAACCCGTGCGCGCACTGCCATCTGCCACTGCGCACGGTTGGCATCGCGGCCAGCCACGCGCATCCTGGCTCCGTCAAAGTCCGCCTGCGTCAGTTTGGGTGCATCGTCGTCAGAAATAACCGGCGTTCTTGTAGTAGAGGTCTGTTTCATCGCTATCTGCCTTTCGCATGGAGATGACACGAATATCTTGATCCGACTCAACGTGAACGATCAGGACAACCAGATGGTCCAAGAGCCCGATACAGATCACGCGCTGTTCGTTGTAGTCTTGACGTTTATCCTCGAACAACACCAAGGGACCGCCAAAGACCTTGGCGGCATCGGCAAAATCAAGTCCGTGCTTTTGCAAGTTGCTTTGCCGCTTCGCTTCATCCCACGTGAAGTTCATCATGCGGAGTTTACACATTGATATGTGTATATTCAATGGTCACCATTTTGTTCTTTGGTTTTGGCACATTGGCCGGCTTGGTGACGTCGGACCTGGAGATACCGCCCCGGATCTCGCGTTTCTTGTCGCTCCAATTGCACATGACCATCGGTGATGAAATGCCTGCGAGCAGCGACTTCATGGTTGCGCAGCAGTTGCGCAGTGGCAACTGCGCCAACAGTTCACGCGGTTTGCGCGACTTCGCCGTGCTCGACTCCGGTATCTGGCAGCAGACCCTGATGCTGTCTGCTGCGGCGCTGGCACTGGACACCTGTGCCCAGGGTTCACTGGCCACCTGGGGAGGATCGCTACGCGCGGCGTTTGAAGTTCCCGAGGCCTGCAAGCTGGTGTGCGGCAGGGCGACCGGTTATGCGTCGGGGCACCCGACCAACCGGACCACACCGGGGCAGCCCGACCCGCGACTGCTGCAACCCGCCCCGAAGAGGGCTTAGTCGCGCGCCTCGCGCTGCCCAAGCAGCACGGCGGTGAGCAGCCCAACTCCAAAGGCCGCCCCGACCATGAGCAACGTGGACGGCGGCGTGGAGCGCACCACGCCTGAGACGATTTCACCAAGGCGCGGACGCGCCAGCTCGAAACGCCGTTTGCTCATGCGCCCGCCGAGCTCGGCCAGGTGCTCTGCCAGCACCCGTTCCGCCGCAGGCAGCAGCACGGTTTCCTCGTCGGCCACATGGTGCATGAAGTTGCGCATCAGCTCCAGCATGGCACCGTCAAAGCCGATGTCGTCCGCGCGCATGCGGCGCAGTCGCGCCATCAGGCGGCGAATGGCGTTGTGTTCGGGCTCGCTTTTGAGGATCACCTCGCCCTCGGGATAGAGTTCGCGCAGCGCCGGGTAGAACACCTCTTCCTCGAGCTTCATGTGGATTTCCAGCGCGACGCAGATGCGGTCGGCCAGCGCCTGACGGGTAGCCGCGGGCGCGTCGGCCGTGTAGCGGTGGAAGATGGCAAGCAGCTTCGCATGGTCGGCGCGGATCATGCACGTGATCTTGGGCGCGAACGCGCCGAGCACATTGACAGTCATCGGAATTCCCCCTTCCGGCGAAGTCTAATTCAGGTCACAGGCCTGCCAGAACACCGTGCCTGGCCCATGCCCGGCCTTGGGCGCCTGCATCGGTTCTGTTGCGATAGTGGGGTCGGGCCCAAAAGAGTTGCTCAATCGGGCTGGAGATCAAGCGGCGAGGCTGTAGAGCAGGTTGGATGCTTGCAAGATTTTCCCACCAGGAAAATCCAACCAATGTCGACGCAGCGATCAGACCAGACGCGCCAGCGCCGCGACCGCCCCCGCCACGTCGTGCTCGGTGTTGTAGAAATGCGGCGCGATCCGGATCACCGCGCCACGCGCCGACACGATGTAACCGGCTTGCGCCATGCGCCGCTCGACGCCGGCGGAGTCGTTCACGCGGATGGCGGTGTTGGAACCCTTGCGGCGCGGGTCCAGCGGGCTGGCGATCGGCAGCCCATGCCGCGCGGCCTCGCGCAGGGTCACCTCCGACAGCTGCTCGATATGTGCCTCGACCTGGCCCATGTCCAGTGTGTTGAGGATGGCCATGCCGGCGCAGGCGGCCGCGCCATTGATATAGGGCGGCGTGCCGGTGTCGAATCGCCGGGCGCCTTCGGCATAGTCGAG
>JANMZX010000116.1:0-17678 GCA_031383745.1 Rhodoferax sp.
GTACCATGGGATCGCCTGTCCCTGCGCGTCGACCGGCCGCTTCGACATGAACGACTCGCGCCATCCGTATTCGCGCGCAATCAAGCCCCAGGTTTCAAGGGCCTTGCGCACATAACGCACCCACGCTCTGAGTTTCATCGAAGACCTTTGCAATCAATTGAACCGGAAAAGGGCCCTGGCAGACCGGGCGAACAGTATGGTGCCGGTTGCCAACGCGGAACTCAGGATCACCAGCACGGCGACCCCCTCGACACCGTAATGGGAAGCGACAGGGACGATCAATCCCAGGCTCACCACAGCACCCAGCGCGGTACGGGCGAACGACAACCAATACAGCTTTTCATTCACGATGATCTGGCTGGTGGCCACGCCCAGGAAAACCGGCACCGAGGACCATACCAGGATCGAGAAAATGTCGGCACCCCGGGCGTAGGCGGGGCCCAGCAGGATATCGAAAATCCAGGTCGACAGTGCCGCGAGCAACAGGCTGCCTGCCACCGAGACGGCCAGCATCAGCACCATGAATCGCCGCAGCGTCGGCAAGTAGGCGCTGGCATCGTGCATGCGCGCGGCCGCGATGTGCGGCGCGTAGGCCTGTGCCAGCGAGATGCCGATCATGTTCCACGCGCCACACATGCTTGCAGCAATCGCATACGGGCCCAACGCCTCCTTCGAGATCAGGGTGCCGATCGCCAGCACATCGATCTTGCTGTAGATCACCACCGTCAGGCCGCTCAGCACCATGGCTTTGCCATCCAGGAACAGGCGGCGAAGTTCCAGGCTGTCCCACTGGCGCGGCGAAATGCGGATGCCTTCACGCTGCAGGATGGTCCAGTAGGCCCACGCGATGAACGCGGACTCCGCCACGGCGGCGCAGGCAAACCAGATGAGCGGCGCGTGGCCGAGTACCAGCGCGGCCTTCGCGGTGGCCCCCACCAGAAACCCACCCATCCGGATCAGGGAGGTGGACCGCGGCCGGTGCCGCGCCTGCAACCAGCAGTCGGCGACTTCGAACGTGGACAGCAGCACTCCCAGGGAGAGCACCAGGGTGATGACCATCAACTCGGTGTCGTCGCGATGGCTCCAGAGCAGGAACCCGAAGGCCAGCAAGGGCACTGCCATTGCGCCGCCCAGGCGCAGGAAGAAATAGGTCGACACGATCTGGCTCGCACGCCCCGGGTGTTGCACCACGTCCCGGACTGCGAGTGACTCGATGCCCCACGACGCGAGGAACCCGAGCGTGGCGACCAGGGCCAGCGCAAATGCCAGCGCACCGTATTGCGTCGGCCCCAGATACCGGGCAACCCAGGCGCCGATCAGGAACGCACCCACCAGGCGGACGAGCTTTTCGGTCAAATACCATGAGGCGCTGCCGAGAATGGCACGGGGAGACTGAAGGCGCATGAATAGGTGTGGAATTCCAGAACGAGACACACGTCTGGATCGGATGGCTGCGCATTATCCCATTGCGACCCAATGGCAAAGGGCACCCGCAGGTGCCCTTTACCGCCGTGCTGCCAATGCACGTTTCGGCGCCTGCGCCACAGGGCGGACGGCTAGAAGTGGATTCCCCGCATCATCTGCTGCATCGCCACCGCTTCCGGCGACAGCTGCTGCTTGACCGGCTTGTCGCCCGGCTTGGCGCCCTTGGCGGCGGTGGAGTCCGGGAACATGCGGAAACTGGTGTTCATTGCGATCTGCGCCACGCGCGGCAGCAGCGCATGCAGCACCTGGCCGGTGATGCCCAGACGCGTGGCAATACGCACCGGCTTGAAGATGCAGGCCTGCGCCACCATGTCCGCCGCCTGTTCCGGAGACAAGGTGGGTACGTTGTTGTACAGGCCGGTGGGTGCGATCATGGGGGTGCGCACCAGCGGCATGTTGATGGTGGTGAACGAAATGCCCTGGTCGGCGAACTCGCTGGACGCACACCGCGTCCAGGCATCCAGCGCGGCCTTGGAGGCCACGTAGGCAGAAAACCGGGGTGCATTGGTCAACACGCCGATCGAGCTGATGTTGACGACATGGCCCTTCTTCTTGCCGACCATGCCCGGCAACACGCCCATGGTGACGCGCAGGCAGCCGAAATAGTTCAGCTGCATGGTGCGCTCGTAATCGTGGAACCGGTCGTAGCTGGACTCGATCGCGCGCCGGATCGACCGACCGGCGTTGTTGATGAGGAAGTCGACCCCGCCGTGGTTGTCCTGCAGCAGCCGGGTGAAGCGGTCGCAATCGGCCATGTCGGCGATGTCCACCGGGTAGGCCACAAAGCTGTAACCCTTGGCCTTGGCCTCCTTGCAGGCCTCCTCGAGCTTGTCCGCATCGCGGCCGCAGATGATGGTGGTGGCGCCGGCCTCGGCGAACTTGTGCGCGGCGGCCAGGCCGATGCCCGAGGAGCCGCCGGTGACCAGCACCACCTTGCCGGCCACGGTGCCGCGCAGCGAGCGGTCGATGTGCAGATCGGGATCGAGGTGGCGCTCCCAGTAGTCCCACAGGCGCCAGGCGTAGTCGTTCAGGTTGGGGCACTCCACACCCGAGCCCTTGAGCATCGCCAGCGTGTCGCGGCAGTCGAAGCGCGTCGGGTAGTTGACGAAGGTCATCATGTCCGGGGGCACGCCGAGGTCCTTCATGACCGCGTTGCGCACCCGGCGCACCGGCGCCAGCGCCATCAGGCCCTTGGTGATCGAGCGCGGGATGAAGCCGAACAGAGCCGCGTTGACGAACAGGTTCATCTTGGGTGCATGCGCGGCCTTGCTGAAGATGTCGAGCAGGTCGCCGACCCGGTAACCGACCGGGTCGACGAGGTGGTAGCACTTCTTGGCGATGCCGGTCTTGTGGCTGATCGCATCGAGTGCGTTGACCACGAAGTCCACCGGCACGATGTTGACTCGGCCGCCCTCCAGGCCCACCGACGGCATCCAGGGCGGCAGCAGCTGGCGCATGCGCTGGATCAGCTTGAAGAAATAGTAGGGGCCGTCGATCTTGTCCATTTCGCCGGTGCTGCTGTCGCCCACCACCATGGCCGGGCGGTACACCGACCACGGCACCTTGCACTCCTTGCGCACGATCTTCTCGCTCTCGTGCTTGGTCATGAAATACGGGTGCTCGTAGTTCTCGGCCTCGTCGAACATGTCTTCGCGGAACACGCCCTCGTACAGGCCGGCGGCGGCGATCGAGCTGACATGGTGGAAGTGCGCGGCATCCACCACCTTCGCAAATTCGACCGTATTGCGCGTGCCTTCGATGTTGACGGCAATCTGGCTTTCCTCGTCGGCACTGAGGTCGTAGACGGCCGCCAGGTGGTAGAAATGGTCGATCTTCCCCTTGAGTCCCTTGACTGCCTCCGACGACACGCCGAGCTTCTTGGAGGTGAGGTCGCCATACACCGGCACCACACGCGCCGCCGTGGCGCCCCAGTACTCGCGCAGGCCGGCCACCTTGCTCTCGCTTTCCTTGCGGATCAGGAAATGCACCACCGAGCCCTTGCGCTCCAGCAGTTTCCTGACCAGGCGTTTGCCAATGAATCCGGTTGCGCCGGTGACGAAATACTGCATGTGGGGTCTCCCGATGTCGAGTTGATGGGTGGTTGGACGTGCGACCGCCATTCTTGCCGAAAACCGGCGCGGATCGATTCAGCACAAACCCGCGGCCCGGATCTGCAACAGCCGCGGGTATTAGTGGTGCCCACCTACACGGCCGGCGCCGCGGTACGTACAGTACCGCCGACGCACCGGCCAGCATGAAGGCCATCGCGGTGTGGCATCCAAAACCCGACACGAGGAAACAACCATGGTCACGAAACTGAAAAAAGACGCACCCGCCCAATCGACAGGCTCCCATATCGGCGGCTCGGTCAAGGACTCGGCCCAGCAGATCTGGCAAGCCGGCCTGGGCGCTTTCGCCAAGGCCCAGGCCGAAGGCACCCGGGCGTTCGAGGCGCTGGTCAAGGAAGGCACCACGCTGCAGCGCAAGACCCAGGCCGCCGCCGAGGAAAAGATCTCCGAAGCCACCAGCCGCATGAGCAACATGGCCACGGACATCTCGTCCAAGGCCTCGGGCCATTGGGACAAGCTGGAAAGCATCTTCGAGGAACGGGTTGCCAAGGCCCTGAACAAGCTGGGCGTGCCGTCCGCCAAGGACATCAGCGCCCTGATCGCGCGCATCGACGAGCTCAACCTGAGCGTGCAAAAGCTCTCCGGCGTTGTGCCCGCCGCGGCCAAGCCGGCGACACCGCGCAAGGCAGCCGCAAAGAAAAGCCCCGCTGCCGCTGCGCCCAAGGCCACGGCGAAACCGGCCGCGACAGGCGCAGCCAAACCCGCGGCCAAGCGCAGCCCGGCTCGCAAGACCACCTGACCGGCATTCTGCAGGTGAACCCTGCGCGCATCGGCCCGACCGCTTCGCACCAAGGCGCCACGGCGCCTTTTTTTGATGCCGCGCAATGCACCGCCCGGTCGCACGCCAAGTGCTGCAACGCAGCATTGGTTATCCCACTCCAGCCCCTCTACACTCCACCCACATGAACCGGACCAAAACCCAGGCGGGCCGGCCCCGCATCGCACTCGCCCTTGCTGGCGGCGGGCCGCTCGGGGCCATCTACGAAATCGGCGTGTTGTGCGCGCTGGAGGATTCCCTCACCGGCCTCGACCTGAGCCGCCTGGACCACTATGTGGGAGTCTCCGCAGGCGGGTTCATCGCCGCCGGGCTGGCCAACGGCATGCGCCCGCGCGCGCTGTGTGCGTCGTTCATCGAGAACGACGACACCACCTCGGAGATCTTCGATCCATCCTGGCTGATGGTGCCGGCCTACGATGAATTCGCCCGCCGCGGCATCATGCTGCCCGGCCTGCTCGCCGCAGCGCTGTGGCGACTCACCTTCGGGCGCAAGCCGATGACGCAGGTGCTGGAGCGGCTGGGCGCCGTGCTGCCGACGGGGGTCTTTTCCAACCGCCAGATCCACACCCATCTGGCGCGCCTGTTCGCCCAGAACGGGTTCACCAACGACTTCCGGCAACTCAAGACGCGCCTGACCCTGGTAGCCACCAACCTCGATACCGGCGAAGCCGCTCCGTTCGGCCAGCCGGGCTGGGACCACATCCCGATCTCGCAGGCGGTGCAGGCCAGTTCGGCACTGCCGGGCCTGTTCCCGCCAGTCGAGATCGACGACCAGTTCTATGTCGACGGCGCGCTCAAGAAAACCATGCACGCCTCGGTGGCACTTGAGCAGGGCGTCGACCTGATGCTCTGCCTCAATCCTCTGGTGCCGTTCGATGCCACCGTCCCGCTGTCACCCAAGGTGATGCTGCGCGGCCTGGCGCCGGAACTGCGCAAGATCCCGAAGATCGTCGACGGCGGGCTGCCTTCCGTGCTGAGCCAGACCTTCCGCTCGATGATCCATTCGCGCATGGAGCTCGGCATGAAGAGCTACGAGCACGCCTACCCCGGCACCGACATCATCCTGATCGAGCCCGACCACCGCGACCCGGAGCTGTACCTGGCCAATACCTTCGGCTATTCACGGCGCCGCCACCTGGCAGAACACGCCTACCAGCAGACGCGCCAGATGCTGCGCTCGCGCAAGACCCTGCTGTCGGCCAAGTTCAACCACCACGGCATCCACCTGAACCACAGCGCGCTGGACAACCCCAAGGCGCACCTGTGTGCGCCCCCCCGGGCACCGACGGAAATCGGCCGCGCGATCGCATCGCTGCAGGAAGTCATGGACGACCTGGGCCACTTTGCGCGACACGCGGCGCACGCGCGCTGACGCCACCATGGTCAAGAAGGCACCCCGCCGCACCGCCGAACGCATACTCGAGGTGACACTCGAGTTGTTCAACCGGTTCGGCGAACCGAATGTGTCGACCACGCTGATCTCGGCCGAGCTCAACATCAGCCCCGGCAACCTGTATTACCACTACCCGGCCAAGGACGAGCTGATCAATTCGCTGTTCGACCGCTTCGAGCGTGCGCTGGGCGAGCTGCTCAACGCCAGCGATGACGTGCGCGACGTCGAGGATGCGTGGTTCTTCATGCACTCGCTGTTCGAGCTGATCTGGCAATACCGCTTCCTGTACCGCGACCTGAATGACCTGCTGTCCAAGAACCGGCGGCTGGAAACCCATGTGCAGACCATGCTCAAGAACAAGACGCGCTCGATCCGGGCCATGCTCGACAGCATGATCCGCTCCGGCGCCATGCGCATGGACTCGCGCGATGCCGAACCCACCGCCACCAGCATGGTGGTGGTGCTGAGCTATTGGCTGAGTTTCGAATACGTGCGCGATCCGCGCAAGGCGCTGGAGCCCGAGAGCGCCCAGGCCGCGTTGTTGCGCGGCGCGCACCATGTCCTCAACCTGCTGGTACCCTACCTCGAGCCCGGACAACGAATGCATCTGCTCACCCTGGTGGGTGCCTACGGCGGCCCGGTCAAGTAAAGTGAAAGTGGCAGTGGCCCCCGGGCCGCAGGTTCCCGGCACCGGTTGGCGAAGACCAGGCAAATTGAGGAGACGCAGATGGCCAAATGGACCGCATTCCCCTATGTGGGCGAGTACCAGTTCGACGCGGCAAGCGTCAAGAAGCACTGGGCCCGCCTGCATTGCGGCGACGCCGAACCCCTGCCGGGCGACACACGCCTGCTGGACGCCTGGGCCCTGTTCCACAACGGCGAGTTCCAGAAGGCGATGGAGGCAGGCCTGAAGATCGGCCTGAGCGGCATCACGCTCGCCAACAAGGCGGCCTGTGTGTATGCCACCTACCTGGAACAGAAGGAAAAAACCCGGCTCGACATGTACCGCGAAGTCGCCGAACGCGCTGAAGCCCATGCCTCCCAGGACCCGCACAACCCCAACGCCTACTACTGGCACGCCTACGCTCTGGGGCGCTACAGCCAGGGCATCAGCGTGGCCAAGGCACTGGCCCAGGGCCTGGGCACGAAGGTCAAGAGCGCGCTGGAGCACACCATCGCGCTGCAGCCCCGGCATGCGGATGCGCACATCGCACTGGGCGCCTTCCATGCCGAGGTCATCGACAAGGTGGGCACCCTGATCGGCGGTATGACCTACGGCGCGAAGAAGGACGTGGGCCTCACGCTGTTCCAGGAGGCGATGCGCATCAACCTGGAGTCGGCGCTGGCCATGGTCGAATACGCCAATGCGCTGCTGATGCTGGAGGGTGACCAGAAGATGAAGGAGGCCACCCGCCTGTACCGCCAGGCCGCGGCGTTCAAGCCGCTGGACGCGGCCGAACGGCTGGATGTGGAGATGGCGAAGGCCGAGCTGGCAGACTGAGCGGCGCGCCGCCTCACTCCCCCCAGGGCAGCATCAGCGTGACCAGCGACAGCTTGGCAAACTCAGGCTCGAAACCGTCGATGATCTTCTGCGGATCCGGGCACAAGGTGCCGTCGGTGATGACGCCGAACTGCACCCCGCCGGCATAACTCAGGATCGACACGCCCAGGCCCACGGTGCCGCTCTGCGGCACCCAGAACAGGTTCTGCTCGACCGTCGCACCGAGGAACTTCACCTTCTCGCGCGGGCCTGGCACGTTGGTCATCACCGCCGTCGTCTTCTTGGAGAACAGGTTGAGCATCGCGTCCTGCGCCGGCTTGATCAGCAGGCCGGCGACGGCCAGCAGGCCGAACGCCATCAGGGGTTGCATGCTGCCCTTGAGCTGGCTCATGCGCCGGCGCACCTCGTAGACACGTTCCACCGGGTTGTCCAGCCCGATCGGCAGCACCACCGGCGCCAGGCCAAAGCGGTTGCCGAGCTTGTACGCCTGTTCGATCGGGCGCAGGTTGACCGGCACCATGGCGCGGATCTCCTTGCCCTTCACGGAATCGCCATGGCCGCGCAGATAACCGGCAATTGCGCCGGCCACACAACTCAGCAGCACGTCGTTGATCGAGCAGTTCAGCGCCTTGCCCACCGCCTTGACCTCTTCCAGCGGGATCGGCGCGCACCAGGCCACGCGTTTGGTGTTGCCCGGTGTGCCCTTGAGCCGGGTGTGGGAATCGTCCGGCATCAGCGCCAGCGCGGCCGCGTCGCGCACCACCTGGTAGGCCATGCGGGCCATGTCGGCCGACCCGGCCAGGCCTTTGTCCATGCTCTTTTGCGGCTCCATCAGCAGGTCCAGGGCACTGGCGGCCCCGCTGCCCGCGCTGTCCAGTGCCTTGACCGCAACGTCGGTCAACGGCTTGATGAGGGTATCGGTGATCCAGTCCTCGGCTGCCTCGAGCCCTTCACGGCGCTTCCTGCCGCGTTTGCGCTCGGGCGGCGCCGTGCCTCCGTCGACCAGCGACTGCGTGACACCGATCAGGGCGATGCCGTCGGCGATGCAGTGGTGGATGCGCACCATCATCGCCGAGCCGCCCTGGTAGTGCTCGATCAGGTGGAACTGCCACAGCGGACGGTCCTTGTCCAGCGGCGTCACGGCGAGTTCGGCCAGGCGGTCCTGCAAGGCCTCCTGTTCGCGCCCCTTGGGCTTGCGCTTGAGCGTGTCGGTCACCACATGGCGCCGGATGTCAAAATCCGCGTCGCGCACCCAGGTGGCACCGGCCGCGTCCTGCACCACCCGCTGCACGAAGCGCGGGTATTTCAGCAGGCGCTCCTCGATGCGCTGGCACAGGTCGGCGTAACGGATGCCGGGTTGCAGCACCCACACGCCGACGATCATCATCAGGTTGCTGGGCGAGTCCATGCGCAGCCAGGCGGTGTCGACCTTGCTCATGCGCTCGCCGCTCAGGCCCAGGGTGCCGCTGACCGCATCCTTCACGTTCTCGCCCACCTGCTGCGCCACCTTGCGGGCGTTGATACGGGTCACCATGGTCGTCTCTCCTGCCGCGCGGGCGATGAATGTGGGGCCTCGCGGCGTCCGGTTGAAGTCGATCCCTGTTATTGTGGCGTCAAAACCGGGCTTAAGATACTGCGCACATACCCGCACCGGGCCGCCAGGCCGGCCCGGCATCAAACGCACCCAACGGAGAACCCATGGCCGACCTGAAAAAGAAATTCGAAGCCGCTGCAGCGAACTCGAAAAACCTGAGCGAGCGCCCCGACAACGCCACGCTGCTCAAGATCTACGCGCTCTACAAACAGGGCAGCAGCGGCGACAACACCGACAAGAAGCCCGGCTTCGGCGACATGGTCGGGCGCGCCAAGTGGGACGCCTGGAACGGCCTCAAGGGCACCTCTCAGGACGACGCCATGCAGCAGTACATCGACCTGATCGCCTCGCTCAGCTGATCACGCCGCGCGCGCGCAGCGCGTCGAGCTGTTCCGGGGTGACGCCCACCTCGCGCAGCACCGCCTCGGTGTCCTGCCCCAGTGCCGGCGCATTGCGCCGGTGTCCGCCAGGCGTGCGCGACAGCTTGGGCACGAAACCGGGCACGGTGACGCTGGAGCCATCCTCCAGCGTCACCGACGCGAGCATGTCGCGCGCCGCAAAGTGGGGGTCGGCCGCGATATCGGCCACGGTGTAGATCCGCCCCGACGGCACGCTGGCCTGTTCGAGCACCTCCATCACCCGCACCACCGGGAGGGTCTGCGCCCAGGCGCCTATGGCGGCGTCGATCTCCTGCACCCGCAACACCCGCCCGGCGTTGTCGGCCAGGGCCGGGTCCTGCCCGAGGTCGTCGCGGCCGATGGCGTGCATCAGGCGCTTGAAGATGCTGTCGCCATTGCCGGCGATGATGGCGTAGGCGCCATCGGCGCAGCAATACGCGTTGGTCGGCGCGATGCCCGGCAGGGCGCTGCCCGACGGCCCGCGCACGGCGCCAAATGCGCTGTATTCGGGCAGCAGGCTTTCCATGCAGTTGAACACGGCCTCGTACAGTGCCACATCCACCACCTGGCCCAGTCCCGTGGGCGCGTCCGCGGAGCGCGTCCGCTGGCGGTGGTGCAGGGCCATCAGGACCCCGATCACGCCGTGCAGCGAGGCCAGCGTGTCGCCGATGCTCACACCGGTGCGCACCGGCACGCGGCCGGGCTCGCCGGTGAGGTGGCGCAGCCCTCCCATGGCCTCGGCCACCACGCCGAAACCCGGGCGGTCGCGGTAGGGCCCGCTTTGCCCGTAGCCGCTGATGCGCAGCATGATGAGGCCCGGGTTGGCCGCCTGCAGCACCTCCGGCCCCAGGCCCCAGCCCTCCATCGCGCCAGGGCGGAAGTTCTCGATCAGCACATCGGCCTGCGCCGCCAGCCGGCGCACGATGTCCTGTGCCTCGGGCTGGCGCAGGTCCAGCGCCACCGACTGCTTGTTGCGCGACTGCACCTGCCACCAGACCGAGGTGCCGTCCTTGAGCAGGCGCCACTTGCGCAACGGGTCTCCGCCCGCGGCGCCAGCGCTGGCAGGCGGCTCGATCTTGACCACGTCGGCGCCGAAATCAGCCAGCGTCTTGGCCGCGAACGGCCCGGCAATCAGCTGCCCCAGCTCGATGACCCTGAGCCCCTGCAAGGGCCCTGCGCCGGCCGTCATTTCTTGGCTCCCGGCGCCTTTCTGCCAGCCGCCGGCTTGGCCGTCGCGGGGGCGTGGGCGTGCGGCAGCAACGTGTCCAGCATGTTGACGATCTCCGCCTCGATGCGCCCCTTGAAGGCGCCGAGCAGGAAGCCGAGCCTGGCATCGAGCTCGAACTTGTCCTTGGTGACATGCAGTTCGCCCTGCACGCCGGAGCGGGTAAAGCGCACCAGATCCGCGGCACGGCCCTCTTCGTAGCTGCATTCCATGCCGAAGTCCTTTTCCACCTGCTCGGCCCATTCGAACGCGATCTTGCGCGCCCGGGCCATGCCCAGCGTGTGCTGGCGCAAAATATGTAGATCAGCCACCGTGGGTCTCCGTCCTGTTGATGGTTGTTGTGAGGATCCGTCTTCGCTCGGCCTCCGGCATGTCCGCCAGGCGCCGCACCGCATCATAAAACGCGGGCCAGTTGCGGCCCTGCTGCTCGAACAGCGCCTCGAAACCTGGCACCAGTTCATCATAGGCCGCCTGGGCGCCGAAGCTGGCGTTGTTGGCCTGGGCCACCCAGGCGTCATACCCGGAAAAACCGCCCCAGGCCAGCTTGAGGGCCGCATAGCGCGCGCGAAACGCCTGCATCGTCTCCAGCTTGTCCTGCGCCTGGCGCTGCCGGTCCGGCTGGCTGCCCGGCGCAGCGTCGTAGATCTGCCGCAGCCTGTCGCGGGTCTCGAGCGCCAGCGCACGGAACTGCCGGCGACGGCCTTCGAACGCGTCGTAGTCCGCACGGGCCTGCGCACTGGCACGGGTGGCCAGCCAGCGTGCCCCGCCCAGGCGCTCCACGGCGGTGGCAAAGGACTCGTTGAACATGGTGTCGTCCCGTGCATACAGCACCTGGTGCGACAGTTCGTGGAAGATGATGCGCGCCAGTTCGCCCTCGGGGTAGCTGATGAAGGTGTTGAGCAAAGGGTCGCCGCCGGCCCAGTTCATCCAGCCCAGAGTGGAATACGCCGGCACGCCATAGACCGACGCCTCGAACCCTTCGCCGCGCAGTTGTGTTGCCAGCGCCTGGGCATCGGCCTCGAGAAAATACCCCCGGTAACCGACACAGCCCAGCACCGGAAAGCACCAGGTCTTGAGCGTCAGGGAAAACTCCGGCGCGGCCACCACGTTCCACACCACGGCGCGCCGTTGCAGGTTGGCGTACCTGCGGTAACTTGCGTTGTCGGGCAATCCCAGTTCGGTCACCGCGAAGCTGCGGATGCGCTGGGCCAGTTCCAGGCGCTCCTTGAGCCCGGGCGCAGCCTGCGGATCGGCCAGCCAGTCGTGCACCGGCCGGGCCGCCTGCAGCAACGCCACATGGCCGCTGACCGACTGCCAGTAGTAGCGCGTGTCGGCGCATCCACCCAGCGCCAGCAGGCACGTCAGGCAGACGGCCAGCCGCGCCAGCCATCCCTGCGTGGCCGGGCGGGACGGTGTTGCGGAACTACGGGCGCGGTGCATGGGCGCATTGTGCGGCAATGGCCATGCGCGCCGGCGCCCGGGCGCGCGTGAACAGGCGTATGCTGTGCGCGCATGCCCCGCCTGACCCAAGCGCCCAACGTCGCCATTGCCACGCTGTGGGCCGAGGCCTTGCAGGACCTGGGCATCGCCACCAGCGTGCAGCGGCAATATCTGGGTGGCGTGGCGGGCGAGCTGCCGCCGGACCAGTGCCTGCCGGAAGTCTGGGTCACCCATCCCGAGCAGGAGACCCGCGCACGCGCCTTGCTGCACGACCTGCAACACGTGCCGCAACGGCGCTGGACCTGCGTCTGCGGCGAACTGGTCGAGGGCGGTTTCGAGCAGTGCTGGAACTGCCAGGCACTGATGCCCGCACCCTAGCGCCAGCGGCGCTGCGCAACTCAATCGGGCAATACCGCCGTCACCTCGATCTCGACCTTGGCGCGCGCCTCCACCAGCGCCGCCACCTGGACGCAGGTCATGGCCGGGAAATTGCGCCCCATGGTCTCGCGGTAGACCTGGCCGAGCTCCTTGAGCCGCGCGTTGTACTCGACCCGGTCCAGGATGTACCAGGTCATGCGCACCATATGCTCAGGCCCGGCGCCGGCCTCGCGCAGGACGGCCACGATGTTGCGCAGCGCCTGCGCCGTCTGCGCGATGAAGTCGTCGCTCTCGAACTGCTGCTGGCCGTTCCAGCCGATCTGCCCGCCGACAAAAACCTGCGTTCCGCGCGCGGCGACGCCGTTCGCGTAGCCCTTGGCGGGCAACCATCCGGGGGGTTGTAGGAATTTCATGCCTGTTTCAGTCTGTAGCGTTGGAGTTTGCCGGTCTCGGTGCGTGGCAGCGACTGCACGAACTCGATCTCGCGCGGGTATTTGTAGGGGGCGATCGTGGCCTTCACATGGTCCTGCAGTGCCCGGACCAGGGCCGCGTCACCGGCAATGCCGCTCTTGAGCACGCAAAACGCCTTGACCACCATGCCGCGCTCTGCATCCGGCTTGCCGATCACGCCGCATTCGGCCACCGCCGGATGGCGCAACAGCGCATCCTCGACCTCGGGGGCGCCGACGTTGTAGCCGGCCGTGATGATCATGTCGTCGGTGCGCGCCTGGTAGAAGAAATACCCGTCCGCGTCCTGCACGAACGCATCACCGGGGTGGTTCCAGCCGTTCTTGACATAACCGGCCTGGCGCGGATCGTCCATGTATTTGCACCCGGTCGGGCCCTGCACTGCCAGCTTGCCAACCGTGCCCACGGGGACTTCCGCGCCCGCGTCGTCGACCACCCGGGCCACATAACCAGGCACCACCGTGCCGATGGCGCCCCGGCGCACATCGGCGGGCGCTGCCGACACGAAGATATGGAACATCTCGGTGGCCCCGATACCGTCGAGCATCTCGATGCCGCTGGCGTCCTTCCACAGCTGGCGGGTGGCGTCGGGCAGGGCCTCGCCGGCGCTCACGCAGATGCGCAGGGGCGGTGCGCCACGCTCGGCCTGCAGCGCCTTCATGAACGGCGCCATCTGCCGGTAGAACGTCGGAGCGGTGTAGCAGATGGTGGCGCCCGAGGCGTACATCAGCTGCGCCATGGCCTGCGGCGTGTAGGGGATGTCGGGAAAGAAGACCGACGCCCCGGCCCACATCGGAAACACCAGCATGCCACCGAGCCCGAAGGTGAAGGCCAGCGGCGGCGAGCCCATCACGATGTCGTCGGGCCGGGCCTGCAACACGTGGCGCGGCCAGGTTTCGCACGCGGCCAGCACGTCGCGGTGGGTATGCACCGCCGCCTTGGGTTTGCCGGTGGTGCCGGAGGTGAACGCCAGCAACGCGATATCGGTAGCTGCGGTGGGGCAGGCAGCGAATGGCCCGCTCTTGCGCGCCGCCATCGCCTCCATGGACGTGGTGGCGCCGGCATCGGGTGTATTGAACGCGACGATGCGGCGCAGCACGGGGTGTTGCGCCTGGGCCAGCTGCAATTCGTCCAGCAGCTTTGCATCGCACAGCGCCAGCACGGGCTGTGCCTTGTCGATGATGTCGCCCAGCTCCTTGGCACGCAGCAGCGGCATGGTGGCCACCGCCACCAGCCCGGCGCGCACCACGGCCAGCCACACCAGCGCCATGCCGATCGAGTTGCCACCGCGCAGCAGCACGCGGTTGCCGGGCTCCAGGGCCAGGTCCTGCACCAGCACCTGCTGGATCGCACTCACCCGCCGCGCGGCCTGGGCGTAGGTCAGCACCAGATCCGGCGAGCGCAGCATCGGGCGCCCGGCCCAGCCCTTGTCGCCGGCCCGGTCGAGCAGTTCATGCACCAGATTCAACTGCTCCGGCGGCTGCCAGTCGGGCAGCAGGTCGAAGCGCAGCAGCGGCATGTCGGCCGCAGCCGGCAGACGGTCGTGGACAAAGCGGTCGGTCTGGGCGGATGCAGGCATGGCCTAGCCTTTCAGGACGGATTTGCCGATGATGAGCTGCTGCACCTCGGTGGCTCCTTCGTAGATGCGCAGCGAACGGATGTCACGGTACAGGCTCTCGACCTTGGTTCCCACCTTCACACCCAGCCCGCCGTGCATCTGCAGCGCCATGTCGATCACGCGCTGGGCGTTTTCGGTGGCGGCCATCTTGGCCATCGCCGCCTGCGCCGAGTAGGCCTGCGCCTGCGCCGGGGTGGCGGTGCCCACGCAGTCGCGCAGCCAGGCCGCGCGGTAGGTCAGCAGGGCTGCCGCATCGACTAGCGCGGCCATGTCGCCCAGGCGCGCCTGCGTCAGCTGGAAGTCTGCCAGGCGCTGGCCGAACATCGGGCGCCTTTGCGCGTAGGCCACGGCCTCCTGCAGCGCGCGTCGCGCCATGCCCAGGGCAGCGCCGGCGACCGAGGCGCGAAAGATGTCCAGCGTCTGCATCGCCAGCTTGAAGCCGCCGTTCAGCGCACCGAGCTGCGCGCCAGCCGGAATGCGGCATTGCGTGAAACGCAGCGTGGCCAGCGGATGCGGAGCCATCACCGCGATGTGCTCCGAGCTGTCAAGCCCCGGGCTGTCGGCATCGACGATGAAGGCCGTGATGCCACGGGTGCCGGCGCCGGGCTCGGTCTTGGCGAACACACAGTAGTAGTCGGCAATACCGCCGTTGCTGATCCAGGTCTTGGTGCCGTCGAGCACGATCGCACCATCGGCCTCGATCCGGGCCGTGGTGGCCATGGCAGCCACGTCCGAACCGGCGTCGGGCTCGCTCAGCGCGAAGGCTGCGATCTTGTCGCCGCGAGCCACCGCGCCCGGGTAGGCCGCCTGCTGCGCCGGTGTGCCAGCCAGCGTGATCGCTCCGCTGCCCAGGCCCTGCATCGCGAACGCAAAATCGGCCAGGGGTGAATGGAAGGCCAGCGTCTCACGCAGGATCACCAGCGCGCGCGAGTCTAGCCGGGGCAGCGCGCCGCCAAAGGCGGCCGGCACGCAATAACGCAGCCAGCCGGCGTCGCCGAGCCGGCGCACCCAATCCCGGCAGGCGCGGCGGTCGTCGGACTCGTCCACCGCCTGCTGCCCGGCCCAGGGGGTCAGGCGGGCGGCCAGGTCGCGGTGCACGTCGTCGAAAAATGGCAGGGCCAGATGGCCGGTGGGGGCGTGCATCGTTCAATCCCCGCCGAAAACCGGCTTCTGCTTGGCCGCGAAGGCGTCGTAGGCGCGGTGAAAGTCCTTGGTCTGCATGCAGATCGCCTGCGCCTGGGCCTCGGCCTCGACCGCCTGCTCGATCGTCATCGCCCATTCCTGCTGCAGCATGGTCTTGGTCATGCCATGGGCGAAGGTCGGGCCGGCAGCCAGCTCGGCCGCCAGTGCCTGCGCCCTGGGCAAGAGCTCGGCGCTCTCGTGCAAGGCGTTGAAGAAACCCCAGGCCAGGCCTTCCTGGGCGGTCATGGTGCGGCCGGTGAACAACAGCTCGCTGGCACGGCCTTGCCCGATCACACGCGGCAGCAGCGCGCAGGCCCCCATGTCGGCGCCGGCCAGGCCGACCCGCGTGAACAGGAACGCGGTCTTGGCGGCGGCCGTGCCAAAGCGCATGTCGCAGGCCAGCGCCATCATCGCGCCGGCGCCGGCGCAGATGCCGTCGATGGCGCCGATGACCGGTTGCGGGCAGTTGCGCATGGTCTTCACCAGGTTGCCGGTCATGCGGGTGAACTCCAGCAGCTCAGGCATGCTCATCCTGGTGAGCGGGCCGATGATCTCGTGCACGTCGCCGCCGGAGCAGAAGTTACCCCCCGCGCCGGTCAGCACCACGGCCTTCACATCGGTGCTGCGCCCCAGCGCCTCGAACAGCTGCCCGAGTTCGGCGTACGACTCGAACGTCAGCGGGTTCTTACGCTCTGGCCGGTTCAGCGTGACCGTGCCCACCGCGCCGTCGCAGTGCCAGGAGAAATGGCGCGCCTGGTAGGGCGCAAAGGCTTCGAAGCGGGCGTGCATCGGGTTGGATGCGCCGATGTAGTGTTTCATGGAGACTCCTCGTTGACTGCGTGTTGTGTGTGTTGCTTGACCTTGCCCAGCAGGCGGTGCAAGGTGGCCACTTCCCGCACCTGCAGCCCGGAAAACGCCTCGACGACCCAGGCCTCGTGCGCATGCGCCATGTCGGCGAACAGTTTGCGGCCCTTGGGCGTGAGCCGCACCCTGAAGGCGCGCCGGTCGCCCTGCACCGGCACCCGCTCGACGAGTTCTTCACCCACGAGCTGGTCGGTGATGCCGGTGACGTTGCCCCCGGTGACCATCATGCGGCGCGACAGCTCGTTCATCTTCAGCCCGTCGCGCGAGCGCTCCAACTGGGCCATCAGGTCAAAGCGCGGCAAGGTGGTCTCGAACTGGTCGCGCAAGCCGCCCCGGACCTGCTTCTCGATCAGCTGGGTGCAGGTGAGCATGCGCAACCACAGGCGAAGCGCCTCGGGATGCTCTGCCGCGGTGGTGCCGTCCAGGCGCGCTTCCTGGTCCATGTCAATCGCTCCGTAGCGCACTGGGCACGCGACGGCACCTGTGCGGCGCAGGCGATTCGACGGTCGGGTCTCGGCCCGTTGCGGACGTTGTTGCGGTGCCCGCGTTGGTGTGGGCGCGCGTCGCGGCTGCGCAGCCCGGCGCAGGCTCATACTGTGGCGGTCGGGCGCTGAACGCGCCGACTGCCCTGTGGTGCTCGCCCGAGGGTCGGGCCGCAGAACTCACTACGCGCCCTGCGGGCGCTGCGTTCGGACAGCCGCGGCCAGAATGACCACGAAGTGCGCTTCGCGCACCGACCCTCGGGCGAGCACCGCAGGGTAGTCGGCGCGTTCAGCGCCCGACCGTTCCAGTATGAGCGCCCGCCGGGCTGCGCCTGCCGCGACGCGCGCCAATGGCAGCGCCGACGTGGCAGCGAATGACCGCTTTGGGCCGAAAGCAGTCAAGCGCAGCGGCTGGTTGGTAACCCATTGCGAGGAGGGCACATGCCATGATGATGAAGCACGGAGCCGCAGCCGGCGCCCAGGCGCCCAGCGCCGACTGGACCATCGACCAGGGCTGGGGCAGCTACAGCGCGCAGGACCACGCCGTCTGGCGGACCCTGTTCGAGCGGCAGTCGCGCCTTATGCCAGGGCGCGCCTGCGACGCGTTCCTGGAGGGAATGCGCCGCCTGCCGATCGGCGCCGATGCGATTCCCGACTTCCGGGCCCTGAGCGAGGTGCTGATGGCGCAGACCGGCTGGAAGGTGGTGGCGGTGCCGGGCCTCGTGCCGGACGACGTGTTCTTC
>JANMZX010000119.1:0-4141 GCA_031383745.1 Rhodoferax sp.
GGCCAGGGCAGCCGCTTTTACTTCAGCATCACGCTGCCGGTCGCCGGCGACGCTGCGCCGGACGGCGACACGGCCGTGGCGCGGCCGGCGCCTGGCGTGCCGCTGCACGCGCTGGTGGTGGACGACAACCCCACCGCACGCGAGGTGCTGCAGCGCATGGGCGACGCGCTCGGCTGGACCATCTCCGTGGCGGCGAGCGGCGAGGCTGCGCTGGCACTGCTGGAGGACGATGCGGCGCGGGGCGTCGTGTGTGATGCCGTGTTCGTCGACTGGCAGATGCCGGGGCTGGACGGCTGGGCCACCAGCCAGCGCATCCGCGCGCTGGGGCTGGGCGGCAAGGCGCCGGTGATCGTCATGGTGACCGCACATGGGCGCGAGATGCTGGCCCGGCGCAGCGAAGCGGATCAGGCGCTGCTCGACGGTTTCCTGGTCAAGCCGGTGACGCCGTCGATGCTGTTCGACGCCATCGCCGACGCCGGGCTCGGCCTCGGACCGGCCGGCCCGGTGCGCCCTGCGGGTATGCCGGGCGTGCAGCGCCTGGCCGGCCTGCGGCTGCTGGTGGCCGAGGACAACCCCAACAACCAGCAGGTGGCGCGCGAACTGCTCGAGGACGAGGGCGCCAGCGTGCACATCGCCAGCAACGGCAAGGAAGCCGTCGAGGCCGTGGCCGCCGCCGACCCGCCCTTCGACGTGGTGTTGATGGACCTGCAGATGCCGGTGATGGACGGCTTTGCCGCCACCCGCGCCATCCGCGAGGACCTGGCGCTGGGCGCGCTGCCGATCGTGGCGATGACCGCCAACGCGATGGCGTCCGACCGCGAGGCCTGCCTGGCAGCCGGCATGAACGAGCATGTCGGCAAACCCTTCGACCTGAACCACCTGGTGCAGGTGCTGTTGCGCCAGGCCCGACGCGGCGCGGCGCCGCACGCCAGCGCCACGCCGGCAGCCAGCGCCCTGCCGCTGCCCGCTGCCGTGCGCGCGGCGGCAGCTGCGGCCGGCGTGCAGATCGATTCCGCCATTGCGCGGCTCGGGGGCAAGGCCGCGGTCTACCGCGACATGCTGCAGCGCTTCGTCGACGATCTGGCGCGTTGGCCGGCCGGGTTGCGTGGCCAGGAAGACGCGCCGGACAACGCGGCCGCGGTGCTTGTCCTGCACACCGTCAAGGGTGTGGCGGCCACGCTGGGTGCCGACGCATTGGCCGCCGAGGCCGCCCAAGGTGAGAAGGCCCTGCTCGCCGGCGGCACGCCGGCCGCTGCGCGCCACACACTGGCCATTGCCGCCGCCGCCATCCACGCCGCCGGTCCGGCCCTGCAGGCGCTTCTGGATGCGCTGCAACCAGCCGCACCGGCACCGACAGACATGCCCAACGCCGGGATCGACGACCCGCATCTGCGCGAAGGCCTGCTCCAGCTGGCCGAGCTGCTGCGCAACTCGGACATGGGCGCGATGGAAGCCCTGGGTGGCCTGCAGGCGCAGTTCGCCACCGCCCTGGGCGCTCGCATGCAGCCCCTGGCCGCGGCGGTCGCAGCCCTGGAATTCGACCCCGCCTTGCGGCACTGCCTGGCGCTGCTGCAGGAACTGGAATCATGAGCCCCGCCGGGCCGCTCCCAAGGGGCTCGCACCGCAATGCGCAGCTTGGTTGCCTGAGCGCCGCGCCGGGCCGCCCCAGACTAGCTCGCACCGCAGCTCGCAGAGCGTAGGTTGCCTGATGACCGCACCCACACTCCCGACCCCCACCGCGCGCCGCCCGCGCCTGCTGGTGGTCGACGACCAGCCGGTCAACATCCAGGCGCTGTACCAGGCCTTTGCCGCCGACCACCAGGTGCTGATGGCCACCGGCGGCGAGCAGGCGTTGTCGATCTGCGCCCAGCAGCAGCCCGACCTGCTGCTGCTCGACGTCGCGATGCCGGGCATGGACGGCCACGAGGTGTGCCGCCGGCTCAAGGCCGACCCGGCAACCTGCGACATACCGATTATTTTTGTCACCGCCCACAATGACGAGGCGGCCGAGACGCTGGGCCTGGAGCTCGGCGCGGTGGATTTCATCTCGAAACCCATCAACCCGAAGATCGTGCGCGCCCGCGTGCGCACGCACCTGACGCTGAAGGCCCAGTCGGATCTGCTGCGCCAATGGGTCTACATCGACGGGTTGACCGGTGTCTACAACCGGCGCCACTTCGACGAGCGGCTGGCTGCCGAATGGGGCCGCGCCGTGCGCGGCGCCAGCGCGCTGAGTGTGGTGTTGCTCGACGTGGACTTCTTCAAGCGCTACAACGACCGCCACGGCCACCAGGCCGGCGATGACTGCCTGCGCCGCGTTGCCGCGACCTTGCAGGCCGGCATCCGGCGCCCGGGCGACCTGGTCGCGCGCTACGGCGGCGAGGAGTTTGTGTGCCTGCTGCCCGACACCGACCTGCCCGGTGCGATGCTCCTGGCGCAACAGCTGGGCGCGGCGGTGCATGGGCTTCAGATCGCACATGGCGACTCCGTGGTCGCCCCGGTGGTGACCGTGAGCCTGGGTGTGTGCACACAACCCGGCACGGCGCCGGGCAGCGCCGCCAATCTGCTGGGCGGGGCCGATGCGCAGTTGTACCGCGCCAAGTCCGAGGGCCGGAACCAGGCATTTGGCGTCGAACTGCGCCCGGACTGAGCCTGCGCCCGGTCCGACGGCGGGGGCACCGGCCGTGCGCCACTCCCGCAGCCCCGGCGCTGTCGCCGTGCCGGTCGCGCAGCAGTGACAAGACGCCCCAACCACCGCCGGGCCCCACGCGCGCGGCAGGCGCATGGGAGAATCCGGCCTTCCTCCGCTTCGAACCCCATCCCCCATGCGAATTCTCCACACCATGCTGCGCGTCGGCGACCTGCAGCGCTCGATCGATTTCTACACCCAGGTGCTGGGCATGCAGCTGCTGCGCAAATCCGAGAACCCGCAATACAAGTACACCCTGGCCTTCGTCGGTTACGGCTCCAACCCGGAGCATGCCGAGCTGGAGCTCACCTACAACTGGGGCACCGACAGCTACGACATGGGCACCGCCTTCGGCCATGTGGCGCTGGGCGTGCCGGACTGCTACGCCGCCTGCGACAAGATCCGCGCAGCGGGCGGCAACATCACGCGTGAACCCGGTCCGGTCAAGGGTGGCACCACGGTCATCGCCTTCGTGACCGACCCGGACGGCTACAAGATCGAACTGATACAGCGCTGAGTGCCATGGCGGGTATCGAGCGGCGCGGTGCGCTGCTGGTGTTCGGGTCGGCGGCGGTGTGGAGTTTTGGCGGCGCGATCGCGCGTTACCTGAGCGTCACCGACAGCTGGACGGCCATCTTCTGGCGCTCGGTCTGTGCCGCGCTGTTCCTGCTCGGGTTCATGCTGTGGCGCGAGGGTGGCGCCGGCACCGTGCGGCTGTTCCGCGCCATGGGCTGGGCCGGCGTCGGGGTCGGCCTGTGTTTCGCCACCGCATCCACCTGCTTCGTCGTCGCGCTGGGCTACACCACGGTGGCCAACATCCTGCTGATGCAGGCCGGAGCACCCTTGTTCGCCGCGCTGGCCGGTGCGGTGCTCTTTCGCGAACGCATCGGTGTCCCGACCTGGCTGGCCATCGTGGCGGTGATCGTCGGCGTGGGCATCATGGTGTCGAACTCCATCGCCGGGCGCGTGTCGCCAGTCGGCGACGGCCTGGCCCTGCTGATGTCGGTGGCGGTGGCCGGCGCCACCGTGCTCACGCGCCGGCATGCCAACGTGGGCATGATGCCGGCGGTGTTCCTCGGTACCGTGATCGCCGCGACCGTCGGGGGCGCGATGGCCGGCCAGTGGCAGGTCTCGGCAGCCGATGCCGGCTTGTTGTTCGTCTTCGGCGCGCTCAACCTCGGGCTGGGCATGGCGCTGTTCGTGACCGGTGTGCGCCTGCTGCCGGCAGCCCTGGCTGCGCTGATCGGCACCTTCGAGCCGGTGCTGGGCCCGGTCTGGGTCTGGCTGGTGCATGGCGAGGTGCCGGGCCAGCGCACGCTGATCGGTGGCGCTGTGGTGATCCTGGCGCTGGTGCTGCACCTGGCCTGGCAGTTCCGGCAGAACAACCCGGCAGCCGCCGTGCCCCTGATGGACTGAGGCCCGGCGCCTGCCACTGCGACCAATTTGCGTTCA
>JANMZX010000124.1:0-16080 GCA_031383745.1 Rhodoferax sp.
GATCCTGGTGAATGCCGCCATTTCGACACGGATGGAATCCATCAACCGCTGTCCCTGGCCGCTGGCCACCAGGGCCACGGCTTCGGGCAGCTGGTGGTTGCGGCGCAGCGCGACAACCTGGTCCAGCTCGGCCAGTTTGGCATCCAGCAGGGGTGCCGCGACGTCCAGATGCTGCGCAGCGGCGGGAACGCGGGTGCGTTGTCGCAACGTCGCCAGGTCGCCTGCCAGGCGGCCACGGACCGCCAGGTAGGGCCCCAGAAAGGATTCGTTGCCCGTCAGTGCATAACCGCGCTGCCCGGTTTCGGCATCCTTCAGCTCGGACAGCATCAGGACGGCGTCGTCGCGCACCTGGTCCGTGTACTTGCGCTTGGCCGAAATCTCCCCGAGCCGTTGCACCAGGCTGAAGGACGTGGCGATGCCGATCGCCACCAGCAGGGCGCCGGCTGCCAGCCAGAGGTAGGTCCGGTATTCTTTTTGCATCATGAGGGGAACGGCCTTTCGGGGCCGGACGGGGAATGGGCCGCACCGGTTCGGGTGGGAGGGTCGCATGTCCTGGGCGATCCGTCTGTCTGCCAACGCACATAGCCGGGTGGGCGCAACCGGAAGCTCAGCGGTCCGGGGTCGACTGCCACGGCCCGCGGCTCGCGGCCGACGTGCCGTGGCACAATCAGGTGCAGGCTGCCAGCCGCTGGGCGCGGCGCTCGGTCAGCGCATGGTCGCGCGTTGCACCTTGAGCCGGATCGACTCGACCGGCCACCCCTTGGAGCGCAGATGCGCCTCCAGCGCGGGCAGGATCTGGCGCATCTTGGCCGCTGCGGCGTTGTTTTCCACCAGCAGGCACCAGGTGGCTCCGTCGATCGGCCCGGCTGTGACGCTGGCGCGCAGGGCGGATGGGATCAGCGGCATTACCGACTGCAGGCGCGCCAACGAGTCGCGGCTCAGTTCGGTCAGCCGCGCCAGGGTCGGGGAGTCGAGGGTGGCCTGGTGCAGCGTGACAGACTGGTTGCGGCGCGTCATGGAAGCTGTCATTGATTGGAGCATGCAAGAGTGCACTTGATTATCACGGACGCATGGCTGGCCAGGAGCAGGGCCATCCACCTGAGCGGCACGCGGCTCGTGTTGTCCGGCCTGGCGCTGTCGCTACTGCTGATGCTGGTGGCTGCCGCGCTGTACCACTGGGTGTTCCTGAAAGGCGCGCGCGAGGGCTGGCCGATCGTCGGATCGCTGGTGCGGCTGGTGGTCCAGGACGAGTTCGCCCAGCGCGACCGTTTCATGCGCGACAACCTCGATGCACTGGCGCTCAAGGTCGGCGAAATGCAGGCCAAGCTGACCCAGCTGGAGTCGCTCGGCGAGCGGGTGTCCGGCCTGGCCGGCGTGAATCCGGCGGAGATCAAGGCCAAGCCCGGACAGGGCGGGGCGCTGGTGACGGGCCGCCCGCTGTCCCTGGACGAGTTGCAGACCACCCTGGCCGATCTCGGCCGCCTGACGGACCAGCGGGTGGACCTGATGACGGTGCTGGAGTCGCGCCTGTTCGACCAGAAGATGCGCAACATGATGATCCCGACCCAGAAGCCGGTGGCGCTGGGAAACCTGGGGTCGGAGTTCGGCTGGCGGGTGGACCCGATCACCGGGCATTCGGCGCTGCATACCGGGCTCGATTTCCAGGCCGACCGGGGCACGCCGATCCTGGCTGCGGCCGGCGGCGTGGTGGTCACCCAGCAATACCATCCGGAGTACGGCAACATCGTGGAGATCGACCACGGCAACGATCTGGTCACGCGTTACGCCCATGCGTCTGTGGTTTTTGTGCGCCAGGGTGACCTGGTCAAGCGCGGGCAGAAGGTGGCCGAGGTCGGATCCACCGGGCGCTCCACCGGGGCCCATCTGCATTTCGAGGTGCTGGTGCAGGGCATACCGCAGGATCCGCAGAAGTTCCTTGCCGCAGGCAGCCAGCTGGCGGCGCAGCAGGTCGCCAGACTGGGGCCCCAGACGGGGACGGGCCCTGGCGCCAGGGAGCCGCCGGGGCGGCGCGGCGCGCGCAGGTAAAATCTGCGCCTTATGTGCCCCCTGCGCCCACGCCCTTTCGGGGTTGTGTTGCGCCTGAGGCAACCCCAGTTCCAACCAGTTTGAAAAGAGGATTGCGCTGTTCGGTCGACCTACGAGGGTCGACGGGCAGTCGTGCATTCATGGCCACCAATTTCCTGACCAAGATTTTCGGCAGTCGCAACGACCGCCTGCTCAAACAGTACCGCAGCAGCATTGTGAAGATCAATGCGCTCGAGGTCGAACTGGAAAAGTTGACCGACGACGCCCTGCGTGCCAAGACCGAGGCGTTCAAGGCCCGGGTGGCCGGCGGCGAAAGCCTCAACGAGTTGCTGGTGGAGGCGTTCGCCGTGGTGCGCGAAGGCTCCAAGCGGGTCATGAAGATGCGCCATTTCGATGTGCAGTTGCTGGGCGGCATGTCGCTGCACTTCGGCAAGATCTCCGAAATGGGCACCGGCGAAGGCAAGACCCTCACCGCCACGCTGCCGGTGTACCTCAATGCCCTGACCGGCAAGGGTGTGCACGTGGTGACCGTGAACGACTACCTGGCCAGCCGCGATGCGCAGTGGATGGGCAAGCTGTACAACTTTCTCGGGTTGACGGTGGGCATCAACCTGCCCCAGATGCCGCGCGAGGACAAGCAGGCCGCCTACCGCGCCGACATCACCTACGGCACCAACAACGAATACGGCTTCGACTACCTGCGCGACAACATGGTCTACGAGGTGGCCGACCGCGTGCAACGCGGCCTGAACTACGCCATCGTCGACGAGGTGGACTCGATCCTGATCGACGAAGCCCGTACGCCGCTGATCATCAGCGGCCAGGCCGAGGACCACACCAGCCTGTACGTGGCCATCAACAAGATGGTGCCCAGGCTGACGCGCCAGGAGGGCGAGGCCGACCCCCGCACCGGCGAAGGCGTGACCAAGCCGGGCGATTTCACGGTGGACGAGAAGAGCCACCAGGTGTTCCTCACCGAGCAGGGGCATGAGACCGCCGAGCGCATCATGGCCGACCTGGGCCTGATACCGGAGGGCGCCTCGCTGTACGACCCGTCCAACATCACCTTCATGCACCACCTGTATGCGGCGTTGCGGGCCAACCACCTGTACCACCGCGACCAGCACTATGTGGTGCAGGCGGGCGAGATCGTGATCGTCGACGAATTCACCGGGCGTCTGATGACGGGCCGGCGCTGGAGCGACGGCTTGCACCAGGCGGTGGAGGCCAAGGAAGGCGTGGCGATCCAGCCGGAAAACCAGACCATGGCGTCGATCACGTTCCAGAACTACTTCCGCCTGTATGGCAAGCTGGCTGGCATGACCGGCACCGCGGATACCGAGGCCTACGAATTCCAGGAGATCTACGGCCTGGAGACGGTGGTGATCCCGCACAACCGGCCGAGCCGGCGCGACGACCAGCTCGACCGCGTCTACAAGACCACGCGCGAAAAGTACGAAGCGGCGATCCAGGACATCCGGGAGTGTCACGAGCGCGGGCAGCCGGTGCTGGTGGGCACCACGTCGATCGAGAACTCCGAGATCATCGCCACCCTGCTCGAGAAGGAAAAACTGCCGCATCAGGTGCTCAACGCCAAGCAGCACGCGCGCGAGGCCGAGATCGTGGCCCAGGCCGGGCGGCCGAAGATGATCACCATCGCCACCAACATGGCCGGTCGCGGCACCGACATCGTGCTGGGCGGCAACATCGAGAAGCTGGTGCAGGAGATCGAGGCCGACGAGGCGCTGGACGAGGCCGCGAGATCGGCCAAGGTCGCCGAGTTGCGCGCGCAATGGAAGCGTGACCACGAGGCAGTGACGGCGGTGGGCGGTCTGCGCATCATCGCCACCGAGCGCCATGAGTCGCGCCGGATCGACAACCAGCTGCGCGGCCGCTCCGGCCGCCAGGGCGACCCCGGTTCGTCGCGCTTCTACCTGAGCCTGGACGACTCCCTGATGCGCATCTTTGCCGGCGACCGCGTCAAGGCCATCATGGACCGGCTGAAGATGCCCGACGGCGAGGCGATCGAGGCCGGTATCGTCACGCGCAGCATCGAGAGCGCGCAGCGCAAGGTCGAGGCGCGCAACTTCGACATGCGCAAGCAGCTGCTGGAGTATGACGACGTGTCCAACGACCAGCGCAAGGTGATCTACCAGCAACGCAACAGCATCCTGGACGCTTCTGACCTGACGGCGCAGATCGCCGGGCTGCGCGAGGGCAGCGTGACCGACCTGGTGCGCCAGTACGTGCCTGCCGAGTCGGTCGAGGAGCAGTGGGACCTGCCGGGCCTCGAGGCGGCCCTGCTGCAGGATTGGCAGGTCGCCATCGACCTGAAATCGGTGGTGCAGTCGGCAACGGCGATCACCGACGACGACATCCTGGAGCAGGTGCAGGCGGCATCCAACGCAGTGTTCACGGCCAAGGTGGAGCAGGTGGGTGGCGAGAACTTCACCCAATTCGAGCGCATGGTGCTGCTGCAGAGCATCGACACCCACTGGCGCGAACATCTGAGTGCGCTGGATTACCTGCGTCAGGGCATCCACCTGCGCGGGTATGCGCAGAAGCAGCCCAAGCAGGAGTACAAACGCGAAGCCTTCGAGCTGTTCGGGCAACTTCTGGATTCGGTCAAGAACGAGGTGACCAAGACATTGATGACCGTGCGCATCCAGTCGGGCGAGCAATTGGAGCAGGCGGCGCAGGACATGGAAAGCCGCGCCGAGGCCATCACCAACGTGACGTACACGGCGCCGACAGAGACCGGCGAAGTCGAGTCCACCGTCGATGCGGCCACGGTGGCGCGGCGCGCCACTGCCGCCGCCGCCATGGCCGCTGGCCAGGTGCCGCGGGTCGGCCGCAACGAACCCTGCCCGTGCGGCAGCGGCAAGAAGTACAAGCAATGCCACGGAAAGCTGGCTTGAGGATCACGCACCATGCCTGTCAACCTGCCTACCCCTGTCGCCTCTGATCTGCACCCCGTGGCCGGTGTCCGGCTGGGTGTGACCGAAGCCGGCATCCGCAAGGCCAACCGCAGGGACCTGACGGTGCTGCTGCTCGAACCGGGGGCCTCGGTGTCTGCCGTGTTCACGCGCAACCGGTTCTGTGCTGCCCCGGTGCAGGTGTGCCGCGAGCACCTGGCGTCGGGCAGCGCGGTGCGCGCCCTGGTGATCAACACCGGGAACGCGAACGCCGGCACCGGCGCCGATGGTCTGGCGCGCGCGCGCAGCACCTGTGCGGCAATGGCCACCAGAATCGGTGTCCGGCCGCAGGAGGTGTGGCCGTTCTCGACCGGCGTGATCATGGAGCCGCTGCCGGTGGACCGTATCGAAGCGGGCCTGGACGCGGCCATCGCCGATGCACGCGAGGACAACTGGTTCAACGCCGCACTGGGCATCATGACCACCGACACCGTGCCCAAGGCGTTCAGTGCCAAGGCTCTGGTGGGTGGTGCCTGGATCACGGTCACCGGCATCAGCAAGGGCGCCGGCATGATCCGGCCCAACATGGCGACCATGCTGGGTTTCCTGGCCACCGACGCCTGCGTGGACCCGTCCGTGATGCAGCAACTCAGCCGCGAACTGGCCGATGGATCGTTCAACTGCGTCACCGTGGACGGCGACACATCGACCAACGACTCGCTGGTGGTGATTGCCAGCAACCAGGCCGGCAACACGCCGGTGCGTTCGCTCGACAGCACCGACGGGCAGGCGCTCAGGGACGCGCTGCTGGGTGTGGCGCGCAGCCTGGCGCATGCCATCGTGCGCGACGGCGAGGGCGCCACCAAGTTCATCACGGTCCGCATCGAGGGCGGCAGGACGGTCGAGGAGTGCCGCCTGGTGGCGAGCGCCATCGCGCACTCGCCGCTGGTCAAGACGGCCTTTTTCGCCAGCGACCCGAACCTGGGCCGCATCCTGGCGGCGGTGGGGTATGCCGGCATCGACGACCTCGACCAGGAGTTGATCGAACTGTTTCTGGACGACGTGCACGTGGCCACCCGGGGCGGGCGGCACCCGGCCTACCAGGAGTCCGATGGCCAGCGTGTGATGAAGCAAAGCGAGATCACGGTGCGGGTGGGGCTGGGGCGCGGCGATCAGGCGGCCACCCTGTGGACCTGCGACCTGAGCCACGACTATGTCTCCATCAACGCCGACTACCGGTCCTGAACGGTGTTGCACAAGGCCCGTTCCCGGGTGATGGAATTGCTGGCATGAATGACAAGTTTGAGCATCTGCTGGTGCGGGCTGAACAACTGATCGGGCGCATCGAGGCCGTGTTGCCGCAGCCCCTGTCGGTGCCCGACTGGAACGCGGCCATCGCCTACCGCTACCGCAAGCGCAGCACCGGCCATGGCACGCTGGAACCGGTGCGCCACGTCGGCATGGTGCGGCTGAGCGACCTGCAGGAGATCGACCCGCAGAAGGAAAAGATCCAGCGCAACACCTTGCAGTTCGTCGACGGCAAGACCGCCAACAACGTGCTGCTCACGGGTGCCAGGGGCACCGGCAAGTCGTCCCTGATCAAGGCCTGCCTGCATGAATACGCGGCGCGCGGGTTGCGCCTGATCGAGGTCGACAAGGCCGATCTGGTCGACCTGCCCGACATCGTGGACGTGGTGTCGGAGCGGCCCGAAAAATTCATCGTGTACTGCGACGACCTGAGTTTCGAGGACGGCGAGCCTGGTTACAAGGCGCTCAAGTCGATCCTCGACGGGTCCGTGGCCGAGACCACGCCCAATGTGCTGGTGTATGCGACCAGCAACCGCCGCCACCTGCTGCCGGAGTACATGAAGGAGAACCTGACCTACACCCACACCGAGGATGGTGAAGTGCACCCCGGCGAGGGGGTCGAGGAAAAGATATCGTTGTCCGAGCGCTTCGGCCTGTGGGTGAGTTTCTACCCCTTCACGCAGGATGAATACCTGACGATCGTGGCGCAGTGGCTGGTCGCGTTCGGTGTGCCCCCTGCCGATGTGCCAGCCGCGCGACCACATGCGCTGGTGTGGGCGCTGGAGCGGGCGTCGCGCAGCGGCCGGGTGGCCTACCAGTTCGCGCGCGACTACAGCGGCAGGCTGGGCGAGCCGGTGTGACCACGCGCGCGCCGGCCGAAGACGTGCAGCCGCTGGTGGCAGACCCGCAGCGCCCGCGCGATGGCGGGGCGGACCGGCCGGTGGTGGAGGTCGCCGTGGGCATCCTGATCCGGGGCGACGGCAGCTTCCTGATGACCTCCCGGCCGGCCGGCAAGGTCTACGCCACCTACTGGGAGTTCCCGGGCGGCAAGCTCGAGGTCGGCGAGTCGGTGACGGACGCCTTGCGCCGCGAACTGCGCGAGGAACTGGGTATCGAACTGCAGGCTGCACAGCCCTGGCAGACGGAGATGGTCGACTATCCGCACGCGCTGGTGCGGCTGCACTTCTGCAAGGTGTTCGACTGGTCCGGCGACCTGACAATGCACGAGGGCCAGCAGTGCACGTGGCAGCAACTCCCGGTGCAGGTGGCGCCGGTGCTGCCCGGCACGATTCCGGTGCTGGCCATGCTTGCCAAGGAACGCGGCTTCGTTGGCGCGACCCACTGACGCGCGGCGCCAGGGCCGACGCATCGCGCCCCGCTGGCCGCCGCACCGGCCGCACAGTTGCCTGCCTTGCCAGCGACTCGGCCGCTTATTGCAGCGGCATGCCACCGGGGAGGGGCTCGTCCGGCTCCGGATCGGCCACAACGCGAAAGCCTTCGTCCGCCCAGGCGCCGAAATCGTTGTTCTTGCAGCGCTCGCTGCAAAAAGGCCGGAACAGGTTGGAGGTGTCGTACAGGCTGTCGCCTTTGCAGCCGGGACAGCTGACGATGCGCCGCCGGGGGGTGGATCGCGGTTCAGCCATGGTGCTGTCTGGGATGACGCGTCACGCCGGGTTCGTTCAGGCGCACAGGGTCAGCTCGAACGCGCAGTCCTCGCTGGCCGGATGCAGGCGGTCGTCATCGCCATGGCGCATGAAACGGATCGACACCATCAACCGGTTGCCACTGATCTCGGGGATCAGGCCCAGCGATTTGTCGAGCCGCAGGCGCAGCAGCTGGAAAGTCTTGCCCTGGGGAAGGTTTTGCTGCATCTGGCCGCCGCTGGCCATGACCTTCTGCGGTGCGCCGGTCTCGCGCAACATCTTGAGCAGCAACGCGACCGATTCGGCCAAGGGCGCGAGCGTGAGGCACCATCGCCGAAGGTCCCCCCGGCGCGTGTCGCCGGAGTGGTGCTGCCAGGCGTAATAGGCCGGCAGGTCGAATTCGCAGGTGCCGCCAGGGATGCCCACCCGGCTGCGGATGCTCATCAGCCAGTCGTTTTCCGTCAGGGAATTGCCGGCCTTGCCCGGCACGCTGGTGAGCCCCGAAAAGCAGTTGTCCACCTGCGCGACGATGCTGTCGAGCGCGCGTTCCGAGATGGCCGGGTTGCCACGAAACCCGTTGAGGATCTGGCGCTGCTTTTCGAGGTCCTTGAGCAGGTCGGACTTGAGGTCGGCGCGGGCCCCGACATCCATCACCTCGAAGATGGTCGACAGCGCATAGTGGTGGTCCAGCGCCGTTTCCCGTGCCACCAGTTCACCCAGCCGGCGGAACAGGTGTTCCAGGCGCAGGTAGGTCCTGATGCGTTCGTTGAAGGGGTATTCGTACAGGATCACACTGGTCTTTCCGGTCGGCCGATCATAGCCCGAAGCGCTTCGCGGCCTGGTGGATCTCGTCGGCGAACTGCGCCATCGAGCCACCTGAATTTGCCACCACGATATCGGCTGCGCGCAGCCTCTGCACGCGCGACGCCTGGGTCGCGATGATGCGCTCCACGGTTGCGGCGTCCAGCCCGCTGCGGCGTACGACGCGCGCTATCTGGACGTCGGGCTGGCAGTCGATCACCAGCACCAGATCGACGCGCTGGCGCCATCGCCGTGACTCCACCAGCAGCGGCACATCGAACACGATGCAGGCCGCGCCCTGTGCGACGGCTGCCGCCTCCTGGCGTGCGGATTCGGCGCCGACGAGTGGATGGACGATCGCCTCGAGCCGTTTGCGGACCTGCGTATCGGCGTAGCTGGCCTGGCGCATGCGGTCGCGGTCCAGGGCGCCGTCCGCAGTGATGAAGTCGGCGCCGAATGCATCGCGCAGGGGGCCGATGGCGCTTCCACCCGCGGCCGTGACCGAGCGGGAGATCACGTCGGCGTCGATCACGGTGGCCCCGCGCTGCGTCAGCAGGTCGGCGGCGGTGCTCTTGCCGCTGCCGATGCCCCCGGTCAGGCCGACACGCACCATGGCGTCAATGCGCAAGTGCGGCAAACGGGAAAGCGAACGGCACCAGGGATTCCAGGCGGCCAGGCCCCAATGCCATGGCCAGCAGGCCGGCCCCGGCCAGAAACGGACCGAAGGGAATCGGGATGTCGCGGTTGGAGATGCGACCGATCACCAGCAGGGTGCCACCGATGATGGAACCGACCACCGACGACAGCAGGACCAGTGCAATCAGGTGGTCGGCGCCGAACCAGGCGCCGAGCCCAGCCAGCAGCTTGAAATCGCCGTGGCCCATGCCCTGTTTGCCGGTCAACAGGTGGTGCACCTGGTAGATCGTCCACAGGCACAGATAACCGAACACCGCACCCCATACCGCGGCGCTGAGGGGTACCCGTGTCAAGTGCAGCAGCGATGCCACCAGACCACCCCACAGGATCAGGTAGTTCAGGTCGTCCGGCAGGAGTTGCGTGTCGAAGTCGATGAAGAACTGGGCCACCAGCAGGCTGGCGAACGCGGCCCATGCGAAGCCGGTCGGGCTCAGGCCGTGGTGCAGCGCCACCATGGCGAACAAGGCCGCCGTGGCGAGTTCGACTGCCGGGTAGCGGATGCCGATCCCGGCGCCGCAGTTGGAGCATTTGCCGCGCAGCACCAGGTAACTGAAAACCGGGATGTTCTCGTACCAGCGGATCTGGTGCTTGCAGGCGGGGCAGCTCGATGCCGGCCGCATGAGGTTGAAGGGCGCCTGCTCTGGAGCCTGTGTGCCCGCCAGGTCGGCACAGTTCGCGGCCCACTCGGCTTCGAGCATCTTCGGAAACCGGTAGATCACGACATTCAGGAAGCTGCCGATCAGCAGGCCCAGCACCGCAAACGCAGCCGCGTCAGCGGCTGGCGACCCCAGCATCAAACCACGGCCCCGAGTTTGAAGATCGGCAGGTACATGGCCACCACGATGCCGCCGATCACCGTGCCCAGGATCACGATGATGATCGGCTCCATCAGGCTCGAGATGCCGGCGACCATGTCGTCCACCTCGGCCTCGAAGAAGTCGGCTGCCTTGCCCAGCATGTGGTCGATGGACCCGGACTCCTCGCCGATCGAGCACATCTGCAACACCATGGAAGGGAACAGGTTGACGTTGGTCATCGCCACCGTCAGCGCGGTGCCGGTGGACACTTCATGCTGGATCTTGACGGTGGCCTTTTCGAAGACGGAGTTGCCGGCCGCGCCGCCCACCGAGTCGAGCGCCTCCACGAGCGGAACACCCGCAGCGAACATGGTCGACAAGGTACGGGTCCAGCGGGCAATGCAGGACTTCTCGACCAATACGCCAAAGATCGGCAGCTTGAGCATGATGCGGTCCATCACCGCCTGCATCTTCTCGTTGCGTTTCCAGGCTTCCATGAAGAAATACACGCCGCCAATCAGCCCGCCGAAGATCAGGTACCAGTACTTGACGAAGAATTCGCTCATGGCGATGACGATCAGGGTCGGCACCGGCAGTTCACCTCCGAAATTGGTGAACACTTCCTTGAAGGCCGGAATCACGAAGATCATGATGACGGCCACGACGACAAAAGCCACGACCAGCACCGTAATCGGGTACATCAGGGCCGACTTGATCTTGGACTTGATGGCCTCGGTCTTTTCCATGTAGACGGCCAGCCGGTCCAGCAACTGGTCCAGGATACCGGCGGATTCACCGGCCTCGACGAGGTTGCAGTACAGGTTGTCGAAGTACAGCGGGAACTTGCGAAAGGCGACACTCAGGGAGGTGCCCGTCTCGACGTCGGTGCGGATGTCGTTGAGCAGCTTGGTGACCCGCGGGTTGGGATTGCCGCGCCCCACGATGTCGAACGCCTGCAACAGCGGAACGCCGGCCTTCATCATGGTGGCGAGCTGGCGGGTGAAGATGGCGAGATCCTTGGGCTTGATGGTTCCGCCAGCGCTCATGCGGCGCTTCTTTATCTTGCCCGGAGTGACTCCCTGGCGCCGCAGCGACGCCAGCACCTGGTTTTCGCCCGCCGCCCTGGTTTCGCCACGCACCTGCTTGCCATTGCGGTCCTTGCCTTCCCACTCATAGACCGATTCATTGCTGACTTTTGGTTTCGCAGTAGCCATAAGGTCCTCTGGATCCCTTTTCTTATTCGTTGGTGACGGCGAGGACTTCTTCAAGGGAAGTCAGGCCCATCTTGACTTTGCGCAGACCGGACCGACGCAGCGATTCGACGCCCTCGATGGCCGCCTGCCTGGCGATCTCGGGAGCGCTGCCGTCGCGCAGGATGATGCGCTGGATCTCCTCCGAGATCGGCATCACCTGGTAGATGCCCACGCGTCCCTTGTAACCGCCATTGCAGGCCGGGCAACCCACCGGCCGGTAGCTGGTCCAGGTGCCGTCGACTTCCGCTGCCTTGAAGCCGGCGTCGAGCAGGGCCTTTTCCGGGATGTCGACCGTGACCTTGCAATTGGTGCACAGGCGCCGCGCCAGGCGTTGCGCGGTGATCAGGATGACACTGGATGCGATGTTGAACGGCGCGATGCCCATGTTGCGCATGCGCGTGAGCGTGGTCGGGGCATCGTTCGTGTGCAGGGTGGACAACACGAGGTGACCGGTCTGCGCCGCCTTGATCGCGATGTCAGCGGTTTCCAGATCGCGGATCTCGCCGACCATGATGATGTCCGGATCCTGACGCAGGAAGGACTTCAGCGCGGCTGCGAAGGTCAGGCCGGCCTTGTCGTTGACATTGACCTGGTTGACGCCCGGCAGGTTGATTTCCGAGGGGTCTTCGGCGGTGGCGATGTTGACGCCCGGCTTGTTGAGCAGATTCAGGCAGGTATACAGGGACACCGTCTTGCCGGAGCCGGTCGGGCCAGTCACCAGGATCATGCCGTAGGGGCGGCCGATGGCGTCGAGCAGGCGCTTCTTTTCCTCGGGTTCGTATCCCAGCGCATCGACCCCGAGCTTGGCGCTGCTTGGGTCCAGGATACGGATCACGATCTTCTCGCCGAACAGCGTCGGCAGCGTGCTGACGCGGAAATCGATCACCCGGTTGGGGCCGACCTTGAGCTTCATCTTGCCGTCCTGCGGCACGCGCTTTTCGGAGATATCCATCTTGGATATCACCTTGATGCGGGAGGCGAGCTTGTCCTTGATCGCAATCGGGGGGGCTGCTATTTCGCGCAACTCGCCGTCGATGCGGAAACGCACCCGGTAGGTGTGTTCATAGGGCTCGAAATGGAGGTCGGACGCGCGCATGCTGAATGCGTCCAGAAGCATCTTGTGCAGGAACTTGACGACCGGAGCATCCTCGACCTCGGAGACCGAGGCCGGCTCGTTGTCACCCACGCCTTCAGCGGCGTTCTCATCAAATTCGAACTCGCCGCCGATGATCTCTTCCATCGTCTCGGCAGTGGTTGCCGTATTGGCGTCGACCAGCTTGAGCAACTTGTCGTATTCCGCAATGACCCAGTCCACCCCCAACTGGGTGGCAAACTTGATCTTCTCGACAGCCTCCTGGTCGGAGGGGTCTGCGGTCGCCACGGTAAGGCGGTTGTTGCGCTTGCTCAGGACCACTACCCGATAGGCCTGGCAGATCTTGCCATCCAGCAAGCCCTTGGGCAGGCGAGAGGCGTCGATCGCCTCCAGGTCGACGAGTGGCGCCGCGAATGCCGAGGACATCGTGTGCGCCAGGTCGAATGCCGAAACCGCACCTGAACCTGTCAGTTCGGCGATGAAACTCGTGCGGGCGGAAGAGGCCTTGCGGTAGATGTCCTCGGCTGATTTTTGACCGAGCTTCCCGGCCAGGATGAGTGCGCGTCCCAAGCCGGGCAAGGCAATGTTGCTGGATTCCCGGTTTGCTGTTTCGACTGCGGACATGGCCTGAAAATGTACTATGGCGGGAGAGATTCGCCTAATCATCTCCGATTGGCCAGTCGATGTAAATCGAAAGACGGCTGAGGCCTGCCCGAGGGAGGTGCTTTGACAACAGTATGCGTGGTCGGGGTGAGAGGATTCGAACCTCCGGCCTCTACGTCCCGAACGTAGCGCTCTACCAGGCTAAGCTACACCCCGCTATCGGACCACAACAACGATGCTGGCATCAGTTGTCGCGCCCCAGAAGCTGCTCCGCCAATTGTATCAAACAGTGCGCGTGCGGCCCCTGGGGCAGGCAGCGTGCAGCCGCAACCGCCCGCTGCGCTTCCAGTGCAGCGGCCCGCCGCGAGAACTCGAGCGCGCCGGTCGCCCTGACGATCGCGATGACCTCGTCGAGCTTGTCGACAGCGCCGGTTTCGATCGCCGCCTGGATCACCGATTTCTGGGCTGCGCTGCCACGCTGCATCGCGGAAATCAGCGGTAGTGTCGCCTTGCCTTCCCGCAGGTCGTCGCCCAGGCTCTTGCCCATGACCGCTGCATCGCCGGCATAGTCGAGCACATCGTCTATCACCTGGAAAGCGGTTCCCAGTGCCTGGCCATATTGCGCGCTGGCGTCTTCCAGTTCCCGGGAGGCGTTGGCAAGAATGGCGCCGACGCGCGAGCTCGCCTCGAAGAGTTTGGCCGTCTTGGAGCGGATCACATGCAGGTAGGCGGCTTCATCAAGGGCGGCATTGTGCATGTTCATCAGCTGCAGCACCTCGCCCTCGGCAATCACGTTGGTGGCGTCGGCCAGCACTTCCATGACCCGCATGTTTTGGGCCTGGACCATCATCTGGAATGCCCGCGAGTACAGGAAGTCACCAACCAGGACGCTCGCCGGATTGCCGAAGGTCTCATTGGCTGTGGCGTTTCCGCGACGCATTGCCGAGTCGTCCACCACATCGTCATGCAGCAGCGTCGCCGTATGTATGAATTCGACAACGGCAGCGAGGTTGAACCGCTGCTCACCACGGAACCCTAGCGCCCCACAGGTCAGCAACAGCAACGCTGGCCGCAAACGCTTGCCGCCTGCCGCGATGATGTAACGGGAGACGTTTCCCACCAGTGGCACGCCCGACTCGAGTCGCCGCGCGATGACGGCATCCACCTCGCGCATCTCATCAGCGATGAGGGACAATGGAGACACTGCGGACTGTGGGGCGTGGGTTTGCAAGATCTGCTTTTCGATGGATGCATCGATTATAGGAAGGCACTGTCGGTAGCCCGCCTGGCCGGCAATTGCCACCGACCAGGCCGATCGCGCTGATGGCTGTGCCTGGTTGTAAGCCCGTGCTACACTCGCGGGCTGCGCGAAATTTCGCTCGCGCAGTTCAATTGAAGAGGTTCATATGTACGCGGTCATAAAAACCGGTGGCAAACAGTATCGTGTTGCTGCCGGTGAAAAAATTAAAGTAGAACAGATTGCTGCGGATGTAGGCCAGGAGATTGTCATCGACCAGGTGCTTGCTGTCGGCAACGGCGCAGATATCCGGGTTGGAAGTCCTCTGGTGTCCGGCGCAACAGTCACAGCCACAGTCTTGGCGCATGGCAAGCACGACAAGGTAGGCATCTTCAAGATGCGTCGTCGCAAGCATTACCAAAAGCGCCAGGGGCATCGCCAGCAGTTCACCGAACTGCAAATTGGGGCGATCGCAGGCTGAAGGCACATGGGGGCTGCGGTCAGCGTGGCCCCGACTGATTGGAGAAACTCATGGCACAGAAAAAAGGCGGCGGCTCTACGCGAAACGGGCGCGACTCGAAGCCCAAGATGTTGGGCGTCAAGGCGTATGGTGGCGAGTCCATCAGCGCCGGCGCGATCATTGTCCGCCAGCGTGGGACCAAGTTTCACCCTGGTACCAACGTCGGGATCGGCAAGGACCACACCCTGTTTGCCCTGGCAGACGGGAAAGTGTCGTTTGCGGTCAAGGGCGCACTCAACAAGCACACGGTGAGCGTCACCTCGGCCTGACATCCGACCACGGCTCCCGGTCCGAACCCTGCGCCCTGCGCGGGGTTTTTCGTTTATAACGCTCGAAGCCGCTGTTGGCGGGAACTGCACCAGCGCGCCGGCGGATTGTCCATAGGTCCACCATCCGGTCAACTCAGCTGCGATCACTGCCCCATGAAATTTGTAGATGAAGCCTTTATCGACATCTCCGCTGGAGATGGCGGGGCTGGCTGCGTCTCGTTTCGGCATGAAAAGTACAAGGAGTTCGGCGGGCCAAATGGCGGCGATGGCGGACGCGGGGGGCACGTGTTCGCAGTGGCCGACCCCAACCTGAACACGCTGGTGGACTACCGGTACGCACGTCGCCACGATGCGAAGCGCGGCCAGCACGGCATGGGATCGGACATGTTTGGCGCCGCCGGCGACGACATCACGCTCAAGGTGCCCGTTGGCACGATCATCACCGATTCCGAGACTGGCGAGGTCTTGTACGAACTGCTCACGCCCGGTGAAGTGATCACGATCGCGAAGGGTGGTGATGGCGGCTTTGGCAACATGCGCTTCAAGAGCGCCATCAATCGGGCGCCGCGGCAGAAGACCCCTGGCTGGCCCGGGGAAAAGAAGAGCCTGAAGCTGGAACTCAAGGTGCTTGCGGATGTCGGTCTGCTGGGCATGCCCAACGCGGGCAAGTCGACTTTGATCACGGCGATATCCAATGCACGGCCGCGCATCGCCGACTACCCTTTCACCACCTTGCATCCGAACCTTGGCGTCGTGCGCGTCGGGCCGGAGCAGAGTTTCGTGGTGGCAGACCTGCCGGGCCTGATCGAAGGCGCCTCCGAAGGGGCCGGCCTGGGCCACTTGTTCCTTCGCCACCTGCAACGCACCAGGTTGCTGCTTCATGTGGTGGACATGGCGCC
>JANMZX010000152.1:0-1501 GCA_031383745.1 Rhodoferax sp.
CATGACCCCCACCGCCCTCCCCACCGAACCCATCGGCAGCATCCCGCGCCCGCCGGCGCTGGTGCAGGCCATCCGCGACTGCGACGCCGGCCGGCTCGATCCGGCCGATCTCGACGCCTTGTACGACGAGGCCGTGGCCGATACATTGCGCCGCTTCGAAGCCACCGGTTCGCCGGTCGTCTGCGACGGCGAGCAGCGCAAGAACCACAACTTTGCCGACTATGCGGTGCACGGGCTGCCAAACTTTGCGCCCGATGGCTTCCAGCTGCACTTCGTCAGCCATACCAGGCAGTGGCCGCGGCTGAAGACCGGCCCTTTTCGCTACCAGCAGCGGGGGGACCAGTTTCTGGCCCAGGCGCAGCGCCACACCACGTTGCCGCTCAAGCAGGCAGTGATCTCGCCGTCGGCGCTGAGCCTGTTCTACCCGGCGCAGGACCTGCCCGGCTACCCGCGCGAGGCCTTCATCGCCGAGCTTCTGGATCAGCACGAGAGCGAGCTGCGCAGCTGCCTGGCGCTGGGCGCACATACCGTGCAGGTGGATTTCACCGAGGGCCGGCTGGCCTGCAAGATCGACCCCAGCGGCGGCCTGCTGCAGCGCTTCATCGAACTCAACAACCTGGCGCTCGACCGCTTCAGCGACGAGGAGCGCCGGCGTATCGGCATCCACACCTGCCCGGGGGGCGACCGCGACTCGACCCACAGCGCCGACGTGGACTACGCCGAGCTGCTGCCCAGCCTGTTCGAGCTCAACGCCGGGCGCTTCTTCATCGAGCTGGCGCATGAGCCCGACCGCACACGCGTGCTGCGGATGATCGGCCGCTGGCTCAAACCCGGCCAGGTCGCCTATGTCGGTGTGATCGACGTGCTGGAGCCACGCGTCGAAACACCGCAGGAGGTATGCCAGCGCGTGCTGGAAGCCGCCCGCCACATCCCGCCCCACCAGCTGGGCACCACCGACGACTGTGGTTATTGCCCGTTCTGCGACGACACCTCCACCAGCCGCGACACGGCCTTTGCCAAGATCCGCGCACGCGTCGAGGGCACGGCCATGGCGTCGGCGGTGTTGGGGCTGTGAGCCAGCCCAGCGCGCGCGCACTGCCAGCAAACACCTGCACACCATGACCGATCCAGCCGACGACGCCACCCACGACGCCGCAATTGCGCTGCGCCGGGCGGCCATGCAGACATCGGCCAGCATCCTCGCACTGCAGGGGCGCGCGCAGCAGGAGCAGCGTCGCCTGCAAGCGGCCCTGGAGGCCCGCGCCCGCGAGCAGGCGCAGACAGTCGCCCTGCTCGGGGCGGTACTTGGTGCCATGACCGACGGCATCGTCGCGGTGGACAACGCGGGTGTGGTCACGGCCATCAATCCGCGCGCAGCGCACATGCTGGGGCTGCCGGCGCCGATGCTGGCGCGTACCAGCTGGGCGGAGCTGGCGGCCCATGTCGAGCAACAGCGGCCTGGGCGGCCGGCCGCGGCCGTCGGCCTGGCCGCCGCCAGCGT
>JANMZX010000160.1:0-2536 GCA_031383745.1 Rhodoferax sp.
CATGAGGGGGTTGAAGGTAACGTCCTGCCTGGTACTGGCCGAGGCGGCGAAACGGGGGTGATCAACCCATCGTCACACCCCGCTCAGGGTGGGGGAGTTTGAGGTGGCCACAGGTGGGGGAATTTGGGTGGCCATCGGGGCGCACAATGGCGGCATCATCATGAAATACTGGCTGCAGATCTCGAAGGAGGAGCAGCTGCGGCGATTCCAGGAACGCGAGAAGACACTGCACAAACAGTTCAAGATCACGCCGGAGGACTGGCGAAACCGCAAGAAATGGGAGCAGTACCAGGTGGCGGCGGCAGAAATGGTCGAACGCACCAGCACCTCGGGTGCTCCCTGGACGCTGGTGCCGGCCAACGACAAGTACTATGGCCGCATCCTGGTGATCACCGCGCTGTGCGACCGCATCGAAGGCATGTTGTGAGCGTCAGGCCGCCTCCAGCGCGTTGAGCTCTGCATCGGTGTGGCGCAGCCGCGCCGCGAGCAGCCGCGCCAGGGCCTCCATCAGGTTCAGGCCCAACAGCTTGTGGTGCTCTACCAGGGCATCGAAACGCTGGCGCGACAGCACATAGAGTTCACAGTCGCTGAATGCGACCGCGTCCGCGGAACGCGGTTGGTGGTCCAGGAATGCCATCTCGCCGAAAAAGCCGCCGCGCCCGAAGCTGGCCAGGTGCCGGTTGCGCGATGCGTCGAGCGGCAGCACGATGCGCACCATGCCCCTGCGGATCAGGTAGATCTCGTCACCCGTGTCACCGCGTGCGAACACGCGCTCTCCCGCCTTGCAGTGGCGAATCTGCATGCAGGCGGCCAGATCGGCCAGTGTCTCTGCCTTGCGGCCGGAAAAGAGCTCCATGTCGCGCAGTTCGAGTGCCGTCTCGTCGACGCGCGTGATCTGCGCCTGGGCGATCACCTGGTCCTCGATCCATTCGAGCGCGTCGTCCATTTCGTCGAACACGCGCGCGCGGCTCTGCGCATGCGCCAGCCCGACCTCCTGGAAGTAGAGCCGGATATCGCGGCCGCTGGGCACCCGCGCCGGGATCGCGCTGAACATCAGCATTGCGCCGCGTTCGGCCAGGCGGTCCTCCACCTGCTGCAGCATGTGCGCCGCCGTGACATCCACCGATTGCACACGCCGCAGGTCCAGCACCACGAAGCGCCGGCTGGCAAGCTCGGGCTCCAGTGCCGAGTACAACTGGTCGGTCGTGCCGAAAAACAGGCTGCCCTGCAACTCGAAGATCACGCTCTGCCCGCCCTGCTCCTCGAGGATGCCCATCTCGGCGGTGCTGCGTACCCGCTTGGAGAACCGGTGCGTGCCCAGGCTCTTGCGCACCACCACCGCCCCGCCCACCTGCTCGCGCACGAACAGCGCTATCGCCAGCAGGATGCCAGCGCCGGACGCAGCGATCAGGCCGACCGTCAGCGCCACCACCACCACGGTTGCAATCACGGCGAAGTCGAGCACCGTCTCGCGCGAGGACAGGAATCGCAGGCTCTGGTGATCCAGCATGCGCACGCCGATCACGATCAGGATGCCGGCCAGCGCACCCATCGGCACCCAGGCCAAGGCCGACGCCAGCAGCAGGAAGGCAAGCAACGACAAGCCGCCTTCGATCAGGCCTGACCACCGGGTGCGCCCGCCGCTGGACAGGTTGACCAGCGTGGCACCCATGGTACCGGCGCCGGCCATGCCGCCGGCCAGCGCCGACACCATGTTGCCAAGCCCCTGGCCGATCAGCGTGCGATTGGAGTCGTGACGCCCGCGTGTCATCGCGTCGAGCACCACACAGGTCTTCAGGGTGTCGATCGACAACAGCACGGCCAGCGTGACGGCGGGCACCATCAGGAGCGTCACGTCCGGCAATGCGAGGCCGGCGAGTGCATGCCAACGCGAGGCAAACGCGTCGAGAAAGCCGGAGCCACCTCCGCCCAGGCTGCCCACCACCAGCTTGTTGCCGCTGAGCATGAGCAGTGCCGGGTCGCGCAGCGCCAGCGCGAAGTAACACAGCACACCCGCGCCCAGCCCGAGGATGGCGGCCGGCACCAGCCGCGTCACACGCGGGGCCAGCGTCATGACCGCGACGGTGGCGGCACCGATCGTGATGCCCTGCCAACTCCAGAGCGAGGGGTTCGACAACGCCTCGCGCCAGTGGGTGCCCGCTGGCGCGCCCAGGAATTTCGCGACCTGGCTCAGGATGATGGTCAGGCCTACACCGCTGAGATAACCACTCACCACCGGGTAGGGCATGTACTTGATCAGCCGCCCCAGCCCCACCACGCCAAAGACCACCTGCAGCACGCCGGCCAGCAAGGCCGTAACCAGCAGCAACAGCAGCGTGGCGACAGGTTCGGTGCCGTGGGCGGACAACTCGATCGCCAGGGCCGAGAGAACCGCCACCGCCGGCGCGCATGGTGCAGTGATGAGGCGCGGCGCACCACCCCAGCCCGAGGCGACCAGACCCAGCGCGGTTGCGCCCAGCATGCCGGCCATCGCGCCCTGCGCGGAAAACGCGCCGCCGACGGCGGCATACGTCGC
>JANMZX010000165.1:0-12074 GCA_031383745.1 Rhodoferax sp.
CCGAAGGAGAAGAACTCCGCCACCCGGCCGATGCTGTCGGCCACCAGCGCCGCGCGCGGCGTCTCGATCATCGTGCCCAGCAGGTACTCCATGGTCTCCCCGCGCTCGGCGAACACCTGCGCCGCGGTGGCGCGGATCACCGCCGCCTGGGCATTGAACTCGCGCACCGTGCCCACCAGCGGCACCATGATCTCGGCCTTGACGACGATGCCCTTGGCCCGCATACGCAAGGCGGCCTCGAAGATCGCCCGGCTCTGCATCTCGGTGATCTCGGGATAGGTGATGCCGAGACGGCAACCGCGGTGGCCGAGCATGGGGTTGAACTCGTGCAGTTCTTCCACGCGCATGCGGATCTTGCCCGGCGACACCTTCATCTCACGGGCCATCAGCGCCTGGCCGGCCTCGTCGTGCGGAACGAACTCGTGCAGCGGCGGGTCGAGCAGACGGATCGTCACCGGCAGCCCGTCCATCGCGCGGAACAGCCCCTCGAAGTCGCCGCGCTGCATCGGCAGCAGCTTGGCCAGCGCCTTGCGCCGGCCCTCCTCGTCGTCGGCCAGGATCATCTCGCGCACGGCATTGATGCGTTCGCCCTCGAAGAACATGTGTTCGGTGCGGCACAAGCCGATGCCGGTGGCGCCGAAGTTGCGCGCCACGACCGCCTCGTCGGGAGTGTCGGCATTGGTGCGCACCTCGAGCCGCTTGTAGCGGTCGGCCAGCGCCATCAGGGCGCCGAAGTCACCGCTGAGCTCGGCGTCCTTGGTTGCCACATGGCCGGCAAACACCTCACCAGTGGAGCCGTTCAGGGACAACCAGTCGCCCTCCTGGTAGACCGTGTCGCCGATACACATGGTGCGCGCCTTGGTGTCCACATGCACCGCGCCGGCGCCCGACACGCAGCACTTGCCCATGCCGCGCGCCACCACCGCGGCATGCGAGGTCATGCCGCCGCGCGCGGTCAATATGCCCTTGGCCACGCTCATGCCACGCAGGTCTTCGGGCGAGGTCTCCTGGCGCACCAGGATCACGGCCTTGCCCTCTTTGGCCCAGGCCTCGGCTTCATCGGCAAAGAACACCACCTGGCCGGTGGCCGCGCCGGGCGACGCCGGCAGGCCCCGCGCGATGACCGTCGAATCCTTCAAAGCCTGGGGGTCGAAGATCGGGTGCAGCAGGTCGTTCAGCCGGTCGGGCGCGACGCGCTGCAGCGCCGTCTTCTCGTCGATCATGCCCTGCTGCAGCATCTCCATCGCGATGCGCACCATGGCCGCACCGGTGCGCTTGCCGTTGCGTGTCTGCAGCATCCACAACTTGCCCTGCTGGATCGTGAACTCCAGGTCCTGCATGTCCTTGAAGTGGTTCTCCAGCGTGGTCTCGGCGTGCAGCAGCTGCCGGTAGATGTCGGGCATCAGCTCTTCCAGCGACGGGTACCTGCTGCGCCGGTCGTCCTCGTTCACCAGCGCCAGTTGCGCCCAGCGGCGCGAGCCCACCAGTGACACCTGCTGCGGCGTGCGGATGCCGGCCACCACATCCTCGCCCTGGGCGTTCACCAGGAACTCGCCGTTGAACAGGTCCTCGCCAGTGCCCGCATCGCGCGAGAACGCCACGCCGGTGGCGCTGCTGTCGCCCAGGTTGCCGAACACCATCGCCTGAACGTTCACCGCCGTGCCCCAGGACTGCGGAATGTCGTTGAGCTCGCGGTAGACGCACGCACGCTCGTTGTTCCAGCTCTCGAACACGGCCACCACCGCGCCCCACAGCTGCTCCCACGGGTCGGTGGGAAAGTCGCGGCCGATGCGGGCGCGGATCAGGCCCTTGAACCGCGTCACCAGTTCTTTCAGGTCGGCGGCGTCGAGTTCGGTATCGAGCTGCACACCCCGCTTGTCCTTGACCATGTCGATGATGACCTCGAACGGATCGTGGTCCTCCTTGGACGCCGGCTTGAGGCCCATCACCACGTCGCCATACATCTGCACGAAACGGCGGTACGAATCCCAGGCGAACCGCTCGTTGCCGGCCTTGGCGGCCAGGCCGGCGACGGCCTCGTCGTTCAGCCCCAGGTTCAGGATCGTGTCCATCATGCCAGGCATCGAGGCGCGCGCACCAGAGCGCACCGAGAGCAACAACGGGTCGGCGGCATTGCCGAAGGTCTTGCCCATCTCCTGCTCCACGAAGGCCACGCTCTGCAGCACCTCGGCCTCAATCAGCTTGAGCGCATGCTCCTTGCCGTGCTCGGTGAAGGCGGTGCAGGCCTCGGTGCTGATGGTGAAACCCGAGGGCACGGTAATGCCCAGGCGGCACATCTCGGCCAGGTTCGCGCCCTTGCCTCCGAGCAGGTTTTTCATGGAGGCGGCGCCTTCTGTGCGCGTGGTGCCGAACAGGTAGACGTACTTGGTGGGGGTGGTCATGGCGGGCTCGCTTGCGTTGGTATGGAAAGGGCCGGACGGCGCTGTTGCCACAGCGCCGTCCGTCGCCCCCATACTCCGACAAAAGCCCCCGGGACGGCTTGACGTGAGTCAATCGCAGCGCGTTCGCGCCACCGGATTCAGCGGCCGGCCAGAAGATCCTGCGTCACCAGGCAGATACCCCGCTCGGTGACAGGGAAGCGCTGGCGGTCGTGCGCCGGATCGACCCCGACGGAGAATCCATCCGGCAAGGCGCAACCCCGATCGACGATTGCGCGGCGCAACTCGACGCCCCGGCCGATGAGCACATCGGGCAGCACCACCGAGTCTTCCACGAGGCTGCCGTCCAGCACCCGGACACCGTGGAACAGGATCGAGCGGCGGACCACCGCGCCGCTGACGATGCACCCACCGGACACCAGCGAGTCGACGGCCATGCCGCGTCGCCCCGCGTCGTCGAAAACGAACTTGGCGGGCGGGCGGGTCGGCTGGCGGCCGAGCACCGGCCAGGTCTCGTCGTACAGGTTGAGTTCCGGCACCACGCGTGTCAGGTCGAGGTTGGCTTCCCAGAAGGCGTCCAGCGTGCCCACATCGCGCCAGTAGGGTCGGCCGCCGACCATGTTGACGCAGCTGTCCGCGAAACGGTGCGCGAACACATTGGCAGCACCCAGCACACCCGGGATCACGTCGCGGCCGAAATCATGGGTCGAATGCGGATCGGCGGCGTCACGCTCGAGCAACTCCAGCATGAAGGCGGTGTTGAACACATAGATGCCCATGCTCGCCAGCGCCCGGTCCGGCAGGCCTGGCATGGGCTTGGGCCGTGCAGGTTTTTCGTCGAATGCCACGATGCGCTGCTGGTCATCGACCGCCATGACGCCGAAGTCGCAGGCATCCTGGATCGGCACCTCCAGGCAGGCCACGCTCAGGTCCGCGCCATTGGCCACGTGTTCAGCCAGCATGGCCGAATAGTCCATCTTGTAGACATGGTCCCCCGCCAGCACCACCACATGGTCCGGCCGCGCCTCGCGCACCAGGTCGAGGTTCTGGAACACCGCGTTGGCAGTGCCGCTGTACCAGCCTTCGCCGGTCTGCTGCTGCGCCGGCACGATGTCCACGAACTCGCCCAGGCTGGCTTCCAGAAAGCCCCAGCTCCGCTCGATATGCCGGATCAGCGTCTGGGCCTTGTACTGCGTCAACACGCCGATGCGCCGCAGACCCGAGTTGACGCAGTTGCCCAAGGCGAAATCGATGATGCGCATGGTGCCGGCGAAATGCAGCGCCGGCTTGGCGCGGTGATCGGTGAGCTGGCGCAGGCGGCTTCCCCGGCCGCCGGCCAGCACAAGCGTGTACGTGTTTCGCGTCAGGCTGTGGCGCGCGTCGATGGTCATGGCAGCAATCTCCGCAGGGGCGCAGCGCATATGGCATACCCCCTGGGGCCATCGACCGCACGCGTTTCAGTATCGCACCGCGGCCTGTCGGACGCGCAGCGCATCCGCAGTCCGATTGCGATCGATCAAGACAGAAAGTCGCCGATCAGGTCGAGTTGGTCCGGCACATTGAGCGCCGGTGCGTGCCCGCAGCCCGCGATCGTGACCACCTTCGCGCGCGGACCGCGCACCGCCATCTGCTCGGCGGTGCCCGCTGCCAGCAGGTCCGAGTCGGCCCCGCGCAGGCACAGCACCGGGATCGTCAGGCTGTCCCAGTCGGCCCATCGGTCATGGTCGTTGGGATGATGAATGAACTGCTGCACCATCGCCGGGTCGTAGTGCGGTGTCACGCGGCCGTCGGGCAGGCGACGGGTGGAGGTTTCGGTCAGCCGGCGCCATTGGGCATCGGTCAGGAATCCATACGGCTTGTAGATGGTGCGGAAGTACTGTTCCAGTTCGGAGACAGTGGCAAACGCCGCCGGATTGCCGGCATAACTGCGGATCCGATCCAGCGCGGATTCGGCGATCTGCGGCCCCATGTCGTTGAGCACCAGGCGCTGGATGCGCCCGCGCAAGGGGCCGGCGGCGGCCACCATGCCGATGGCGCCGCCCATGGAGGTGCCGACCCAGTGAAACTGCCCCAGTTCCAGGCGGTCCGCCAGGTCGGCGGCGAGTTGCGAATAAAAGCGCAGGCAGTAGTCGTTCTTCGGATCCGGGCTCCACTGGCTCAGCCCGCGACCCACGGTATCCGGGCAGATTACGCGGTAGCCCTGGTCTGGCGCACTCAGGTAGGCTGCCAGTTCGTCCATGTCGCGGCCGGTGCGGGCCAGTCCGTGCCAGGCGATGACGGTCGGCAGGTTGCCGGCGCCCCACTCCATGTAGTGGATTTCGCGCCCGGCACAGGTGATGTACTCCGACGTGCCCGTCATTGCCTGCCCTCCTTGTTCGGCGCGGCCAGCGCCTGTGCCCGCAGGCGCCCGACCACACCCGTCGGGAAGTAGTACACCGACAACACGAACAGCACGCCCAGCCACAACAGCCAGCGGTCCGGCGACAGCAGGGCCGACAGCCAGGGCACGGCGCTGGCGGCCTCGCTGCCCAGGCGCAACAGGTCCTGCAGGTAGCTCTGCGCGACCATGAAGAGAACCGCACCGATCGCGGCGCCGTACATGGTGCCCATGCCCCCGATCACCACGATCAGCAGCACGTCCATCATGATTTCGAACGAGAGCGAGGTGTCCGGCCCGTTGTAGCGCAGCCAGAGCGCCAGCATGGCGCCGGCCACGCACGCGAACAACGCGGACAGGATGCTGGTAATGGTGCGGTAGACCACCACCCGGTATCCGATGGCCTCGGCCCGGAACTCGTTCTCGCGGATCGCCTGCAGCACGCGCCCGAAGGGCGAGTTGACGATGCGCAGCAGTGTCAGCAGCAGCGCCAGCGCCAGCACGAACAGCAGGTAGTAACACAGCAGCCGGCCGTCGAGTGTCACGCCCAGAAAGGGCTCGTCCATGAATTCGAAGCTTGGCGACAACAGCTCCGGCACCTTGAAGGTCAGGCCGTCTTCACCCCCCGTCAGTTCAGACAGCTGCGACGCCAGGGTGAGAAACGCGGACGCGACCGCCAGCGTGATCATGGCAAAGAAGATGGCGCGCACGCGCAGGGAAAACAGCCCGATCACCAGCGCCAGTACGAAGGACACCACCAGGCCGCCCACGAGGCCTGCGAGCAGCGCCTCCCAGGTCGGCCCCATGCGTGTGGTGGCGATCGCGATGCCATAGGCACCGATGCCGAAGAACATGGTGTGCGCAAAACTCACGATGCCGGTGTAACCCAGCAGCAGGTCGAAGCTGCCTACCAGCACCACAAACACCAGCACCTTGGCCGCCACATTCAGCGCCTTGACACCCGGGAACAGGAAGGGCGTGAAGGCCAGCGCCAGCATCAGCGCGACCAGCACCACGGCCAGCACGCGGCTGCGCGGAAAATCGTTGGAAAGCAGTCGGCTCAGCATCGCGGGCGCCTCAACGATTGGCCACCGGGTACACACCCTGTGGCCGCCACAACAGCACCGCCGCCATCAGCGCGATGTTGGAGAACAGCGCCACCTTGGGCGCCAGGAAACCGGTGTAGTTGGCCATCAGGCCGACCATCAGAGCGCCGATCAGCGCGCCGGTGGTCGAGCCCAGGCCGCCGATGATGATGACGATGAAGATCAGGATGTTGACCTGCGCGCCCATCTGCGGAACGACGGTCTGCTGGTACAGGCCCCACATCACGCCGCCGAGCCCCGCCAGCGCGCTGCCCACCACGAACACACCGACGAACAGTCGCCGGATGCGGTAACCGAGCGACTCGACCATCTCGCGGTCCTGCACGCCGGCGCGGATCAGCAGGCCGATCTTGGTGCGGCTGAGCGTCCAGGCCAGCGCGGCGAACACCGCCAGCCCCACCACCACAGCGATCAGACGGTATTTCTCGATCGCCGCGTCGCCGATGAGGATCGATCCGCGCATGCCCTCGGGCAGGGGCAGGGGGATCTGCTGCGGCCCCCAGACCACCTTGATGAGTTCCTCGCCGATGATCATGCCGCCCATGGTGATCAGGATCTGCTTGAGGTGCTGGCCGTAGACCGGGCGCACAATGAAGCGCTCGAACGCCAGCCCGACGGCGCCGGCCACCGCCATCGCCACCAGCATGGCGGGTACCACGGCCACCAGGTTGCGCCACAGCGAGGCCGAGCCGGTCCAGTCGCCCATGCCGCCCAGCACGCTGGTGGCGACGAAGGCACCCAGCGCGATGAACACGCCATGGCCGAAATTGAGCACGTCCATCAGGCCGAACACCAGCGTCAGGCCGGAGGCGATCACGAAGATGATCAGGCCCATGGCCAGGCCGGCCACCGTGAGGGTGAGCCAGGTCGAGGGAGACCCGATCAGGGGGAACACGATCAGCGCCAGCAGCGGCACCAGGGCCATCGGTTTCCAGTCGAAGTCGCTCTTGTTCATATCAGTGCCCCCACGCTTGCCACTTCGTGTGCTGCGCTGCCCCCACAGGGGGCCTTCGCGTCTTGGGACGGCCCGGCGCCGCTCATCAGTGCCCCCACGCTTGCCACTTCGTGTGCTGCGCTGCCCCCAGGGGGGGCCTTCGCGTCTTGGGACGGCCCGGCGCCGCTCATATCGCAAGCCCCAGAAGCGAACGCTGCAGCGCCGGATCGGACGACAGCGCCTGCATGCTCCCCGCATGCACCACGCGGCCGTTGTCCATCACCGCCACGGAGTCGCCCAGGCGCTGCGCGAAATGGATGTTCTGCTCGACCAGCAGGATCGTCACGCCGCTGGCCTTGAGCTGGCTGAAGGCGTCGATCATGTTGTTGATGATGGCCGGTGCCAGGCCCTTGCTGGGCTCGTCGACGATCAGCAGTTCGCGCGGCTCGACGATCGCCCTGGCCACCGCCAGCATCTGCTTCTGCCCGCCCGACAGCTTGCCCGCCGGATGGTTCCAGAACTTCTCGACCGCCGGGAACAGCGAGAAGATCCACGCCAGCCGCTTCGCATCCATCTGGCTGGCGCGCGCCGCGCTGCGCGCCGCCAGCAGCATGTTCTCCTGCACCGTGAGGTCGGAAAAGATGCCCATGTTCTCCGGCACATAGGCGATGTTCAGGCCGGCGATCTGGGGTGTCGCCATGGGCGTGATGTCGCGACCGTCGAAACTCAGCGTGCCCTGCGACGCGCGCCACAGGCCCATGATCGTGCGCAGTGTCGTGGTCTTGCCGGCGCCGTTGCGCCCCAGCAGCAGGCTGACCTGCCCGCGCGGCACTGCCAGGTCGACACCGTGCAGGATATGGTAGGCGCCAATGTGGGTGTGGACACCCCGCAGTTCCAGCAGGTTCGCGCTCATGGCGTTGTGCCCTTTGTGCCTGGCGCGGACGGGGCGGCGTCAGGCTTGGCGCCGGCCAGTTCCGAGGCGTCCTGGGGGCTCACCCCGAGATACGCTTCCTGGACGACCTTGGACGCGATCACCTCCGACGGCTCGCCGTCGGCCACCAGCGCGCCGTTGTGCAGCACGATGATGCGGTCGGCGAGTTCGCGCACCACGTCCATCTTGTGCTCGACCAGCAGGATCGTCTTGCTGCGGTCCTTCTTGAGCGCGCGGATCAGGTTCAGGATCACCGGCGCCTCGTCCAGGCTCATGCCCGCGGTGGGTTCGTCGAACATGAAGACGCTGGGCTCCAGCGCCATCAGCAGCGCCACTTCGAGCTTGCGCTGGTCGCCGTGCGGCAGGCTGGCCACCGTGGCGTTTTCCTTCTCCTTCATGGCCACGGCGACCAGGATCTCGTCGGCGCGGCGCGTCAGATCGTGGTGGTCGCTCCAGATGCTCCACAGGTTGTGCCCGTGGCGATGGCTGCCGGCGCGGGTGGCCTGTACCGCCAGGCGCACGTTCTCCAGCACCGACAGGTTCGGGAACAGGTTGGTGAGCTGGAACGCCCGGCCCAGGCCGGCATGCGTGCGTGCCGAGACGCCCAGCCCGGAGATGTCGCGCCCGTCCAGCAAGACCGTGCCGCTGCTGGCCTTGAGTTGCCCCGATATGAGATTGAAATAGGTCGTCTTGCCCGCGCCATTGGGCCCGACGATGGCCGTCAGCGTGCCGGGCGCGAACGCGCAGCTGACAGCGTTCACCGCCACGTGGCCGCCGAAGCGGATCGTCAGGTCCTTGGTTTCAAGCATGTCGGTACCGGTACCCGTTGATAGGCACTTGACTCGTTGATTGGGGAAGCGGTGTGGCGAGCGGCCGTCAGGCAGGGCGCGCGGCGCACAGGAACCGGCACGTACACCCGCACGTGAGGATTCCGAGCACCGCGCAACGCCGCATGGCGGCTGCGCAGTAGCCGAGCACCCAATCAACTAGCGTTTGTTGGTGATCGGCACCACCATCTCTTCGGCCTTGATCTCGCGCACCAGTTCCGGCACGCCCCAGGCAAACGCCGGGTCGACCTTGATCTTGAAGTGGTACATGCTCTGCATCGCCTGGTGGTCTTCCTTGCGGAAGGTCATCTTGCCCTTGGGCGTGTCGAAGCTCATGCCTTCCATGGTCTTGATCAACGTATTCGCCGAAGCATCCCCGTTGCTCTTCTTGAGCGCGGTGACCACGGCCATCGCGGCCGAGAAACCACCGGCGGTGAAGAAGTCCGGCGGTGCCTTGAACTGGCTGTAATGGCGAGCCACCAGGGCGTCGTTGACCGGGTTCTTCGGCAGGCCAAAGTAGTAATACGTGGCGCCTTCCATGCCCGGGAACTGCTTGTAGGCGGCCATGGCCGGCAGGATGTTGCCGCCGGTGGCGATCTCGATGCCGTAGCGCTTGAGGTCGAGGTCGGCGATCTTGAACGGATTGCCGCCGCCGCCGGCCCAGATGATCCAGATGACCTTGCGCCCCGGCAGGTCCTTGAGCTTGTCGATGATGCGCTGTGCGCCGGCGGTGAAGTCGGTGGTGGTGGTGGGCAGGTATTCCTCGTGGACGATCTTGGCCTTCTTGATCGCTGCCTTGTAGGCTTTCACGCCGTCGCGGCCGAATGCGTAGTCCTGGGCCAGGGTCGCGATGTTGGTGCCGGGCATGTCCTGCGCCACTGCGTTGGAGATCGCATCCTGCGAACTGTTGCGCCCGGTGCGGAAGATGTACTTGTTCCACTTGTCGCCGGTGATCGAATCGGCCACCGCCGGTTCGACCAGCAGGATCTTCTTGTACTCTTCTGCCACCGGCAGCATGGCCAGTGCGACACCCGAGGACGTGGGCCCGACGGCGATGTCGGCCTTGTCGTCGGAATAGGCCGCTGCCAGCAAGGACTTGCCGAGGTCGGGCTTGCCCTGGTCGTCACGCTCGGTGACCACCAGTTTCTTGCCGGCGACCATCATGGTGCCGCCGGTGGCGTAGTCCAGGCCCATCATGAAACCCACGGCGGTCTGCTTGCCGTAGGCTTCGAGCGGACCGGTCTTGCTGAAGATATGGGCGATCCGGATTTCCTTGGACTGCGCAAGGGCCGCGGAGGCGGCAAAGGTGGCAGCGGCAAGGGCCGCAAGCGCGACCAGGGTACGACGGTGCATGAGTGTCTCCAGTATTTAAAGCGAAAAAGCTGCACTCTTATTGCACGGATTGTGCCGGAAGCCAACTCATTGATTTGCAAGGATATTATCTGTAGACAACCCGAGGTTGACCGAAAATAATACAGTTCGAATGTCCTGAAAACAGACAGTTGTATGATTATTGGTCATTTACGGGCATGCGCGAATACAGTGTCGCGCGCGAAATGCCGAGCAGCCGGGCGGCCGCGAGTTTGTTGCCTCCGGTCGCCGTCAGCGCCGCCGCAATTGCATGCCGCTCGACATGTGCCACCTGCTCGCTCAGGGGACGCAAGGCATCCGCAGCCGGACCCGTTGGCGCAGGCGGGAACACCACCGAGCTCCGGTCCACCGGCGCGATATGGTCGAGGCCGGCGTCCAGCAGCACCTGCTCCAGCGCCGGCGCATCCAGGCGTTGCGTGTCGCTGCGCATGGCGGTCTGCTCCAGCACGTTGCGCAGTTCACGGATGTTGCCGCGCCAGCTTTGCGCACACAGGATTTCCAGCGCATCGGGGGTGATCTCGGGCAGCGGCTGCCCGTTGCGCAGCGCCACGTCATCGCTCAGCGCCTCGACAAGGGCCGGGATGTCGCTGCGGCGCTCGCGCAGCGGCGGCACCCGGATCGGCAACACATTGAGCCGGTAATACAGATCCTCGCGAAACCGGCCGTCGCGCATCCAGGCAGCGAGGTCGCGCGACGTGGCGGCAATCACGCGGGCATCGAACGGCACCACCCGGTTGGAGCCGAGCGGCTCGATCTCGCCCTCCTGCAGGGCCCGCAGCAGCTTGGCCTGCAGGCCCAGCGGCATGTCGCCGATCTCGTCCAGGAACAGCGTGCCGCCGTCGGCCAGCTTGAACTTGCCGTCGCGGCCCTTGCGCTCGGCGCCGGTATAGGCACCCGGGGCGACCCCGAAGAATTCGGCCTCGAGCAGGGTGTCGGGCACCGCCGCGATATTCACGCTGACCAGCGGGCCTGCAGCGCGCGACGAAGCCGCATGAATGGCATGCGCCAGCAGTTCCTTGCCGGTGCCGGTTTCGCCCAACAGCAACACCGGGCTGCCCGACTGCGCCGCGCGGCGCGCCTGGCGCTTGACCTCCACCGCGGCAGGGCTGGTGCCGATGAAGCTGGCGAAGGTGTACTTGGCAGGCCGTGCACCGCCACTGCGGTCCTGGCCCAGGCGCATGCGCTGGGTGACGAGTTCGCGCCGTGCTTCGTCCAGGTCACGCTGCATCAACGCAAACTTGCTGATCAGCGGCGCCAGCGTCGTCTCGGGATGGTCGAACAACACGATACCGATGGCGCCAATCACCGCGTCCTGCTCGTCGCGCAGCGGGATGCGGCTGACCACGAAGGTGCCTGCCCGGTTGGTCAGCAGGTCGATCAGATACGGTTCGCCGGTTTCCAGCACCCGGCGCATCTGCGTGTTGGGGATCACGTCCTCGACCATGTGGCCGACGAACTGGTCCACCGAAGAGAATCCGAGTGCCGGCAGGAAGCGCTGGTAGCCCTCGTTCACCCAGACGATGCGTCCGGAGCGATCGACCAGGAACATGCCCTGGCTGATGCTGGAGAACAGGTGGAACATCGAGCGTGCCGCCAATTCCAGGATGCCTTGCGCGTCCTGGGGAAGCCCGCCGGTGGCACCGGCGGGCATCGGCGGTGGGAGGGAGTCGGTCTTCTGCACGCGGCCATGTTACCGCGCGGTTCCTGCCGCACCGACGCCATCCAGCTACCGCGCAATCAGCGCGGGATGATCACGCTGTCAATCACATGGATCACGCCGTTGTCGGCGACGATATCGGTGGCACTGACCTTGGCGCCGTCCACTGTGACACCACCCATCGTGGCAACGGTGATCTCGGACCCTTGGACGGACTTCACCTTGCCGGCTTTCACATCGGCCGCCATGACCTTGCCCGGGACCACATGGTAGGTCAGCACGGCGGTCAGTTTTGCCTTGTCCTTGAGCAGGGCATCCAGGTCCGCCTTGGGGATCTTGGCAAACGCGGCGTCGGTCGGCGCGAACACGGTGAACGGGCCCTTGCCCTTGAGCGTGTCGATCAGTCCGGCAGCCGTCAGCGCGGTGGCCAACGTCTTGAAATTGCCAGCCGACACCGCGGTATCGACGATGT
>JANMZX010000219.1:0-4565 GCA_031383745.1 Rhodoferax sp.
CTTGTTCTTCATCAGGGTGTACGTCATCTTGTTCTGCTTGACGTAGGAGTACTCGACGTAACCGATCGAGTTGGGCAAACGGTTCACGAAAGCGGCAACACCCTCGTTGCCCTTGCCACCGGCGCCCACCGGCCAGTTGACGGCTGTGCCCTCGCCGACCTTGGCTTTCCACTCGGGGTGCACGGTGCTCAGGTAGTTGGTGAAATTGAACGTGGTGCCGGACCCGTCGGCACGACGCACTGGGGCGATGGCGGCGTCTGGCAAGGGCAGACCGGGGTTGAGCGCCTTGATGGCGGGGTCGTCCCACTTGGTGATCTTGCCCAGGAAGATGTCGCCCAGCACCTGGCCGTCGAGCTTCATCTGGCCGGGAGCGATGCCCTTGATGTTGATCACGGGGACGGTGCCTCCGATCACGGTGGGGAACTGGATCTGCCCCTTCTGCTTGAGCACCTCGTCGGTCTGCGGCATGTCGGACGCGCCGAAATCGACCGTCCTGGAATCGATCTGCTTGATGCCGGCACCGGACCCGACGGACTGGTAGTTCACCTTGACGCCGGTGGCTTTGTTGTAGTCAGCGGCCCACTTGGAGTAGACCGGCGCGGGGAAGCTGGCGCCGGCGCCGGTGATTTCCTGTGCTGCCGCGCCAGCGGCGAACCCCAGAGAGCCGATGGTGGCAGCACTTGCCAGCGTCAGTTTGAAACGGAAATTCATGTTGTACCCTTTGAAGTTGATTGCGGAAACCGGAGCTCGTTGGCATTGACTTTAGGAAGGTTTTGTGACGACCGTGTGACAACCGGCGACACAAAGGTCTGGCATCCAAGCCGCCGCGGAACTGTGTCAGGGTCGCTGCCTGACCGCCGCCCGCCGGGCGCCCAAGCCCTCGGGCAGGACGACATCTTTCACCTCTCGGCGGGTCGGGAAATCCGTGGTCGTCCACCACGCGCCTTTTCATCCCGCGCAGCGTGGCGCGGTGGCCGTCTATTTTTGTCATGCGCCACGTTCTTGGTGCAATGTGCGAACAGCCCGGGCAGCTGGTCGGTCCTGACGCTGTCCACGGCGTCCGGGCTGCGCTTGGCGGCCGCAACCTGGAACCCCGCGGACTGGAAATCGGCCAGCAGATCCCGGTCCTTGTCGAGTTTGCCGGGCGCCGCGCCCCGGCGCTGCGCGATGTCGGCGGTATGCGCCTCTGTGGTCAGTGCTGGTGCAGTTGCCGATGCCGCTTCACCGCCAGCTCGGACATACCGTTTGCGGCGTCGGCATCGAGTTGCAACCGCACCCAGGAGACGCGGCCGTCCGACTCTTCGTGGCGGCCAACGGTCAGGACACCGCTGACGGCTACCAGTCCGAGCGCATGCGGTACCACCCAGTCCCTCTGGCCGGGATCCAGGTAGACCGCGACGGTGGCCGGTGGCAGGTCGTCCGCCTCGCCGTTGGCATGGTGGCGCATCTGCACCGGGCCTGGCGTCAGAAGGAAGCGCCCAGGCGGCGCGTTTTCCTGCTGCACCTTGTAGCCCACCAGACGGACCACCGAACCATCGGCATTGCGCAAGCTGTCGCTGATCTCCAATCCGGCCTGCCCCACAGGCGCGCGGAAGAAATCCCGAAAGCGGATCTCCGACGCACTGCGCGGCACCGGTGGTCCAGACACTTGCGCCTGGAGCGCGCCGAGCCACATGGCTGCCGTCGTGGCCAGCACGATGCGCAGCGGTGTCGTGAAGACGCACCGCTCCTGGAGCGGTGCGGTCAGGTGTTTCGGCTTGGTCATGGAGGTTCCCTGCAAATGCGCGGCGCCATCGTGGGCCGCTGCTGGCAGCGAGCCTAGGTAGCGCGCATGAACTCTTGATGACAGCCGGCGAGCCCGCGCCCGTGCAGCAGCAGGGTGGCTCGACACGCGTCCGTTGTCGGGCGGCAAGCCGGCGGGCATCCCACTGACACAGACGAGCCGTACCGTCACCGTTCCCGGCGCCCGCCTCACAAGATACCGAGGTCGCCCATGTTCTTGGGTTGCGTTTCTCTTGCCTGCTCACGCAACATGCCGGATTTGTGTCCGGCGCGCGACCGCCGAAGCGGGGCATGCGCACCACGGCCACGCTGCCGGGCGACTCAGCCGGGCATGCCGCGGTGGTGCAAGACCTCGTCGCCCGCGCCAGGGACATCGCGCACATCCATTGCGTACACAACGGTGCCACTGGATGGATGAAGATGACCGAGGCCGTGCGCATGCCGGCCCGCAGCGTCGGGCACGCGATGCCGCGCGCGCGAAAGGCAGGGCAACTGCCGGTTGGCGCTGCGCTGCGCCACAGCGCCGCTGCCAGGGCGCAAGACCTCGGTCAGGGCGCCTGCCTGGGGACCTGCATGCGCACGGCCTGTAGTGAAACATCGAACAATTTGGCCTTGCCCGCGAAATAGCGGTCGATACGCCATTCCTCGAGCACCTTCAGGGCCATCTGGAACCTGTCGTAGTCGAGCCGGTAGATGTCCGATATCGCAAAGTCCGATTCGGATTCCAGGGCCAGTACCAGACGGGCCAGGATTTGCGCCGACGAACTGGTGGGGTCGCGTTCCACGAATCTGCGGACTTCCTTGATGATTTGCATGGGTCTGTTCCGGTGAGGGTGGGAAGCGGGGCTGTGCAGTGTGGCAATCGAAGGCCGGGTGCAGGAAACACGGGGCCGACAGTTCGGCGCTGCGGCATGCCCGCACTGTAGCGGAGGAGCCATCGATATTCGTGGCGTTTTGATGTCAGTTGTATGACATGCCCCGGCGCAGGGTCGCGCGTCACGATGCTGCACCGATGCCCGCGGCCCCGGCCGGAAAAACACTTGCCATGGAGCCGTCACGGACTCGCGCTACAACCGGAGCATCCATCCATCAAAAAAGGAGCCCCCATGGTTCGATCCAACCGCCGCGCATTTGTCGTGGGCCTGGCCGCCGCCGCTGCGGCAAGCACGGAAAGTAACGCGCAGGCGCCCGGCCGCACGCTGCCGCCCCTGCCGGGTACTGGCGCCGCAGCGCTCGCCGCAGACCGCGACTATTGGGCGGCCGTCCGCGCGCTGTATGCAGTGACACCCAACACGGTAAATCTCGAAAACGGCTACTGGGGTGTGATGGCAGAACCGGTGCGGCGCGACTACCTGGCCAAGACGGACATGGTGAACCGTGAGAACTCGATCTATGCCCGCACCCAGTTCGGGCGTGATGCCGACGACGCCCGCAAGCAGCTCGCCGCAGCCGTCGGCTCCGCGCCGGAAGAGATCGCGTTCACCCGGGGCGCCACCGAAGCGCTGCAGTTGCTGATTGGTGGCTACAACAAGCTGCGCCCGGGCGACACCGTGCTGTACAGCGACCTCGACTACGACTCGATGCAATACGCCATGAACTGGCTCAAGGAGCGTCGCGGTGTGAACGTGGTGCGTTTCGCGATTCCGGAGCCGGCCACGCGCGACGCCGTGCTGCAGACCTACCGGCAGTCGCTGGCGAACAACCCGAAGGCCGCCCTGCTGCTGCTGACCCATGTGAGCCATCGCACCGGCCTGGTCATGCCGGTCGCCGAGATCGCCTCCATGGCTCGCGCACGCGGCGTCGACGTGATCCTCGATGCCGCCCATGCCTGGGGTCAGATCGACTTCAGGGTGGAACAGCTGGGCGTCGACTTTGTCGGGTTCAACCTGCACAAATGGATCGGCGCGCCATTGGGCGTGGGCTTCCTGTATGTCGCCAAGTCTCGGCTGGCCGACGTCGATCGCGCCATGAGCGACGAGGACTGGCCAGCGACCGACATCCGCTCACGGGTGCACACCGGCACCACCAACTTCGCCTCGGTGCTGGCCGTGCCGGCCGCGCTGGCCCTGCATGCCGAGATCGGGCCCAAGGCCAAGGAACTGCGGCTGCGCCACCTGCGCGACTACTGGGTCGGCCGTGCGCGCACCATGAAGGGCATGGAGATCCTGACACCCGACGAACCGGGCATGTCCGCCGGCATCACCTCGTTCCGGCTGGCCGGCAAGACCAGCGCAGCCGACAACACGGCCCTGGTGATGCAACTGCGAGAGAAATTCGGCATCTTCTCCGTGCGCCGCGGCGGTGTCGCCAAAGGCCAGTGCGTGCGGATCTCGCCCGCGCTGTACACGACAGAAGCGGACCTGGATCGCCTCGTCGCAGCCCTGGCGTCGATCACGGCATCCTGATCGACCGTCGCAGCTTGGACGCCTTGGGACCCAGGCTGGCACCCGCCATGAATCTGTCATGAGACGGTCACGAAAGTCGTGCCTACTGCCAGGGCGGCGAAGGTCGTGATCGCACGCCTTGCGCTACGCCCCGAGGAGATGGATGTGACTTCCCATGATGACGATGAACTGTTGCGACGCATTCGCCGCGACCTGGCGGACAGCTACGACGAAGAGTTCGAAATGGAGCTCGAGGATCGCAATGTCGACGAACTGGACAGCAGCGGTGTCGACACCGAATCCGCTGCCTACAAAGAGCAGCGCCGGCGCTACTTCCGCGAGCTGTTTCGCATGCAGGCTGAATTGGTCAAGCTGCAGGACTGGGTGGTGCGCACCGGC
>JANMZX010000359.1:0-1608 GCA_031383745.1 Rhodoferax sp.
CTTCTTCAATTCGATCCTGGGTGGCGGCAACATCGACACCATCACCGACTTCACCAGCGGTGTGGATGTGGTGCAGCTCTCTGCGGCCATATTTGGCGCGTTCAATGCGCAGATCGGCCAGACGATTGGTACCGGTGCCAAGCTCAGCTACGACAACACGAGCGGCGTGCTGGCGTATGACGCCGATGGTGCGGGCGGCAACGCACCGGTGGCCTTTGCCATCCTAGGCAGTGTTGCCCATCCGTCGTCAATTGCCAGCGACTTCCTGATCGTGGCTTGATTCGGCACCCACAAAACGCTTGCAAAATTTTCAACAGTACTATCATTTGACTGTGAGCAGCAAGCACCGCAAGACGCTCGATGCCCTCATGGCCGACCCAGTCAACGGCAATATCGAGTGGTCACGGACCGAAGCACTTTTGTCAGCTCTGGGCTGCCGGATCATCGAAGGCCCGGGCTCGGCGGTCACCTTCGAACACCAGAGCCGAAAGGCGAACTTTCACAGGCCGCATCCGGGCCGCGAGGCACTGCGTTACAAGGTCAAGGCAGCGCGTGAGTTTTTGGCAAGGATTGGAGCAACACCGTGAACACCATGATCTACAAGGGCTACAAGGCCCGCATGGACTTTGATACCGACGACAAAATCATTGTTGGCCGGGTGATGGACATCGACGACATCATCACTTTCCATGGCACATCGGTGGCCGAGTTTGAAGATGCCTTTCAATCTGCCATAGACAGCTACATCGTGGCCTGCAACCGGCTCGGGCAGGAGCCGGAACGGCCAGCCAGTGGCCGCATGATGCTGAGGGTCGACCCGGCCGTGCACGCCGCCGCGGTCAAGGCGAGCGCACGCAATGGCCAAAGCCTGAACAAGTAGGCCGAGCAGGTGTTGCTGCAAGCTGCGCACCACTGAAGAGGCGTGATAACCCGCAGGGCAAGCCCTACCCTCCCGCTACGATGGTTCATCACCATCGGGAGTTGTACATGCCGGTTGCAGCAACACCATCACGAAGAGAAATCTACGTCCCTGATTTGGCGCTCCACCCTGGGCCCCAGGCAAACGATGGCGCGCGGGAGGTCGCCTTTGCTCATACCACCAAGGCCTCGGCAACCACCTGCCTGCGAAACCTGGCAGGCAGCCCATTGGGCGTGAGCAAATCGACTGCCACCGGAAGCAGTTGCGAGAGGTCCAACTGAATCCTGGCAATGTCCATCATCGTGGTGTCCGAGGTGGGATCCACCAAGAAATCGAGATCGCTGCCATCGGTGTCGTCTCGGTGCATGACCGACCCGAACACCCGCACGTTGGTCACCCGATGCCGCAGCGCGATGGACCGGATAGCTTCCCGGTGGGTATTCACTGCATGTGACGGACGCATGCGAAGTTCTCCTTCAAGGCCACGTTATTGGAGGCCTGTAGACAGGCTATCGATTTCTCGGCAATACGGCGCCGCGGCAGCATTGTTCGGCGCCTTCGCCGGGCAGGTCGGCAACACCGTCGGCACCAGCGCAAACCTGACGTACAACAACGTCACCGGTGTGCTGGCCTACGACGCAGACGGTGCGGGCGACGGCGCCCCTGTGACCTTCGCCGTTCTCGGCACG
>JANMZX010000237.1:0-3385 GCA_031383745.1 Rhodoferax sp.
GAAAACACCGTGCTGCCCCAGCCTGCACCGGCTTACACGCGGTGCAGCAACCTGCAGACACCGGCTGCCTGCAACTGGCTGGTGCCAGCAGACGGCTCGCAAAACGGTGAACTGCTGTGCCGCGCCTGCCAACTGGGCCAGCCGGGCGGCCACGTCCCGGTCCTGCCGGTTCGCCTGGTCCCACTGGAGTGGAACCGAAACGTTCAGCGACGCCATGTTGGAAAAACCCGGGCCGCGCTGGCTGAGCATCAGCTCCACGGTCCAGTCCGCTGTCTTGTTGCTGTGGGCGATGTCGACCTCGGCCTGGGCGACCTGCTCCTGGCGCAGCATCATCGCGACCTGCGGGTGCTGGGCGAATACGCCGTCGGCCGCGATGGCATGGTGTCGCACGTTGGTCAGGTCGGGCGGCGCGCCCAGGGGCTGGCTGGCATCCTCACCGACCCACCGGGCGAGTTTCGTGCGGGCCGTCACGAGCTGGCGCTCGGTCTGCCAGATGCGGTCGTCGATCTGCGCCACACCCTGCCGCGCAGCGAACACGTCGGCCTGGCTACCCCGCGCCGCCCGGTAGGCAGCGTCAGCGGCCTCGACCTGCAGACCGGCTTCGTCGCGTTGCGACTTCAGCACCTGGCCCATGCGCTCCAGAAAAAGGCAGTCCAGCCAGGCCATCGCGGTATCACGGTTCAGGTTGGCCAGAGCCACCAGACGCCCGGTCTGCGCCGCCTCGGCTTCGCGCTCGAAGCGCCCGGACCGCGCCTTGCGCTTGTCCGCGCGGGTGATCTCCTGCATCACGGCGAAGCCGCGCATGGTCATGAAGTCGCGCGTCAGGCTGTATTTGTCGGGGCCGCTGATGGGCAGGTTGTTGATACCCAGCTTGAGCACCGGGTCCGGCAATTGACCGGCCGCGACGCCCATCTCGCGGGCCGCACGTGCCTGCAGGTCCTGCGAGGCGAGCAGCTGCGACCGGCCCGCGGCAATCCGCTGGGCCTGCTCCAGGGTCAAGGGCTCGGCGGCCCAGCCCGGCGCGCTGGCGGACAGGCACACAGCCGCGACGGCCGCCCGGAAAAATACGATGGGAATCGACATGGGCACTCCAAAACGGGCGCGGACGCCGGCCATTCACCGGTACGACTGGTAGACCGACGCGTTGCCGTCCTTCTGCACCAACAGTACCGCATAGGCATCCTTGCGCCCCTGGTACACGGGGCCGTCCATGCCCGGCGAACCCACCGGCATGCCCGGCACGGCAAGGCCCACGGCCTTGGGGCGTTCCTTGAGCAGCCGGGTGATCTCGCGCGCCGGCACATGGCCCTCCACCACATAACCATCGACCAGCGCAGTGTGGCAGGAACCGAACTTGTCGGGCAGGCCGAGCTTGAGACGCTGGGCCGCCTTGGCGGCCTCGCTCACGTCATGCACCGTGACCTGAAACCCGTTGGCCTGAAGGTGCGTGATCCAGTCATGGCAGCAACCACAGGTGGGTGACTTCCAGACGTCGAGCGCCGGCTTGCCCGCCGCCAGGCCGATGACCGGGCTGGCGATGCCGATGCCGCCGAGTATCAGCGCAGCGCCCCGGAGGATGAATCGTCTTTGCATACAGGTCTCCTTCAACTTTCAGTGGGTGGTGACAGCCCCCACCGGCACGGCGTCATCATGCCAGCTGTACCGATGGGGCCCGTGCGGTGCCTATTTCGCCGGTGTGGCGGGCATCCGGTCCATCATCATCTGCATCATGGACTGCATCATGTCCATGCGCTTTTCCATCATCTGCTGGCGCTGGTTCATGTCGCCGGCCATCGGTTTGCCGCCCTGCATCGCACCCATGCCGGCCATGCCGCCCATGCCTCCCATGCCGGAGCCGCCCATCATGCCCATGCTCGCCATGCCGCCCTGCATCGCCTTCATGTGTTCGGCCATCAGGGCGTTGCGCTCCTCGGGCGTCTTGGCGTTGACCATCTTGTCGTGCATCTCGCGCATGGTTTTCATCTGCGCGTCCATGGCCGCCATGTGGTCGGCGTTGCCTTTCATTCCGGCCGCGGCGGCTGGTGGCTTTTGGGGGGCTTGTGCCGATGTGAAGGTCGGTGCGCCGGCCGCGGTGGCAAGCAGTGCGGCAACCAGCAGGGTGCGTGAAAGTCGTGTCATGGCAATCTCCAATCAGTGAAAAAAAGTGAGCAAGGGAAAATATTCCGGCCGGGTCGATGGATCTGGCGGAACGAGGACAGGGCCAGCCACCTGGCGGGCACTGCCGCACGGTGGCCAACCCCGGGGTGCGGGGTTATAGCGTCAGGCGCAGGAAGCGGATGAAGACCGGTGGCTCCGGTCTGGGTACACGCGCAGTACCGGGAGCGACAGCGACCGGGCCGGGCATAACACGCGACGGCCCGCTAGCTGTGACCAGCACCGGATCGGAAGCCTGGTCCGCAAAAACCAGCGGCTGCTGCTTGGGCACCGCCGATTGGACCGTCGCGCACAAGCTGCGGCATGCGATCGAGTCGGCGATCTGGTCGTCGTCGTCCTGCTGCGTTGCCGGTGCGGCCACGGCAGGTACCGCGATCCGTGCGTCGATACCGGCTGCGGCGGCCAGCGTGCCGTGCGCCAGCCCGCCTCCCACTGACGCGTGGTCCTCGTGCAATTGGCAGGCGTTGACCACTCCGGCAGCCAGGGTCAGCAGCCACACGAACAGCATCACCACCGCGGTGAACCGTGTTCGACGAGGGTTGGGAAGTGCCTGCATGGAGGTGTTGGTCTTGTCCGGCCAGCGCATCGTACGGGCTGGTCGGACCATGGGTGGAGTCTACGGGCGCCGCGCAAGTTCCACTTGATCAAGGTCAATTGCCCGCGATGTCGCTGCGACGTCGTGGCAACCGGGCAGGCCCCAGCTCAGGGTTGCAAAGCCTGCAGCCGTTCGGTCAAAGTGGCCGCCGACAGCTCGCCGACCCGCATGCCCACCAGTTGGCCCTGCGCGTTGAAGAAGAGCGTAGTGGGAAGCGCGCGCTGCTTGAACGCGGCACCGGCCTGTCCCTGCGCATCGAGCAGCACGTTGCGCAAGGGCAGGTTGCGGGCCCGCAGCCACGCGGCCACCCTGTCGGCGGATTCGCCCTGGTTCACGAATACGAAGTGGACGCCGGGGTTGCCGGATTGCGCCTGGTGCAGCACCGGCATCTCGCGCACGCACGGCGGGCACCAGGTGGCCCACAGGTTGACGACCGTCGGTTTGCCCCTGAATTCGGCAAGCTGCACGGTTCGCCCCTCGAGCGACGCAAAACCGAGCGCCGGCAGTTCCTGCCCGGGCCCGGGCCGTACCGCCAGCGCGATGCTGCCGGCCAGCCACAGGACGGACCCGCTCAACAGGGCGTACTGCAGCGGTCGGCGCAATGCGGGCATGCGC
>JANMZX010000280.1:0-16608 GCA_031383745.1 Rhodoferax sp.
GGAAGAAGGCAGGCCCGACGGCGCGCTGATGGGCATGGACGGCAACTACCTGTCGGCCGGTGTGTCGGCCGGGTGCCTCAATACCTTTGATCGCCATGGCAACCGGGTTGGCCAGCGCGCCTTGCCGGTGCGCGCGCCGACCATGCCCTGTATCGGCGGCGCAGATGGTTCGCGGCTGTTCGTCACTTCCCTGGTGCGCCCCGGCTGGGACATCAGCGCCACGCTCGACGGCGCGCTGATCGAGATAGCTGCACCGTGCCGGGTTGCGCCCGCAGTGCGGTGGGGGCTTGCGGGTGCGGCCGCCTGGCCCACGGAATAGGGCTGCCGGTCTCCACGCCTGTGCCGTCGCGCGTCGGTGCCGGGCTGCGCCTGGCGGCCGGGCGGTGCTCAGGCCTCCTGCAGCCGGAAACTCCCCGCACTGGCCTGCGGCCAGGACTGCCGGTAGATCAGCGGCAGGGCGCCCAGGTCCTGTTGCAGCAGGGCGCCGTCGGCCATCTGCGTGAGGATCGACTGCGCCAGCGACTTGACCTTCTGGTCGGTCGAGCGGCGCACGATGTGGTGCGCCGTGATGTCGCTCGGGTGGCCCAGGCCGGCGGCCTGCACCAGTTCCTGCAGCGCGTGCAGCGTCAGGCTGTGAAAGCTGAACACGCGTTGCGCCTTGTCCGGCACCACCAGCGACTTCTGGCGCATCGGGTCCTGCGTTGCCACACCGGTCGGGCAGTGGCCGGTATGGCAGTGCTGCGCCTGCAGACAGCCAAGGGCAAACATGAACCCGCGCGCGCTGTTGCACCAGTCGGCGCCCAGGGCCATCATGCGTGCGATGTCGAAGGCGCTGACCACCTTGCCGGCGCAGCCGATCCTGATGCGCCCGCGCAGGCCCACGCCGCGCAGCGTGTTGTGCACCAGCAGCAGGCCCTCCTGCAGCGGCGAGCCCACGTGGTTGGTGAACTCCAGCGGCGCGGCGCCGGTGCCGCCCTCGGCGCCGTCAACGACGATGAAGTCAGGGGTGATGCCGGTGGCCAGCATCGCCTTGACGATCGCGAACCACTCCCAGGGGTGGCCGATACACAGCTTGAATCCGACCGGTTTGCCGCCCGACAACGCGCGCAGGCGCACGATGAACTGCATCATCTCGATCGGCGTCGCGAACGCGCTGTGCGACGCCGGCGACACGCAGTCCACACCCACCGGCACGCCACGCGCGGCGGCGATCTCCGGTGTGACCTTGGGCCCCGGCAACACCCCGCCGTGGCCGGGTTTGGCGCCCTGGCTGAGCTTGATCTCGATCATCTTCACCTGCGGGTCGCGGGCGTTCGCCGCAAAACGCTCGGGGTTGAAGCTGCCGTCGTCGTTGCGGCAGCCGAAGTAGCCCGAGCCGATCTCCCAGATCAGGTCGCCGCCGTTCTTGCGGTGGTGCGCCGATATCGAGCCCTCGCCGGTGTCGTGGGCGAAGCCGCCCTTCTTCGCGCCGGCATTCAGCGCCATGATGGCGTTGGCGCTGAGTGCGCCGAAACTCATCGCCGAGATGTTGAACACGCTGGCGTGGTAGGGCTGGGTGCACAGGCCGGCCTGCGGCGATTGCAGCGCCACCTCGTCGGGCGTGCCGCCGATCCAGACCCGGAAATCGTGCGACGCGAGTCGGCTGGGCAGCATCGAATGGTTCATCCACTCGTAACCCTCGGCATGCACATCGAGCTGGGTGCCGAACGGCCGCTTGTCGGAGTCGCCCTTGGCGCGCTGGTAGACCAACGAGCGCTGCGAGCGCGAGAACGGTGTGGCTTCGTTGTCGCTTTCCAGAAAATACTGCCGGATCTCCGGCCGGATGTATTCGAGCATGAAGCGCAGGTGCCCGATCACCGGGTAGTTGCGCAGGATGGAGCGTCTGGACTGCACCAGGTCATGGATACCCACGCCCACCAGCCCGAGCAGCACCCAGGCCACGACGCCACCCTGGCCGGAGGTCACGGACATGACCACGGCCACGGCCAGACCCAGCACACACAGGCCGAATACGGTGTAGCGGATCGGGTACCACTGGTTCAGGAAATGGAACATGCGGGTTGTCTCGGTTGTGTTGTTGGACTTGTCGTTGACACGGCGGGGCGACGCTCAGTGCCGCGTGGCCAGGTATTTGCGCAGGCTGGCCGCGGCCTTGCCACGCACCTGCTTGCGCAGCCAGGGCGACCAGCCCAGCAACAGGCCCGGTGGTCCCAGGGCCTGGCGCGACCAGCGCCAGAAGTCAAAACTGTCGTGGTGCTGCACGATCTTCCCGTGCGCATCGAAGCGGACCCGGGCGTCGATCCGGTTCTGCACCATCCGGCCGGTGGTGCTGAAGCGGTAGGTGGCGTCCCAATGCGCCTGGCCGGTACCGGCATCGGCCGTGATGGCGCTGAATTCCAGTCGCCAGTCTGCACGCCCCCCGGCCTGTACCGCCTCGCACAACATGCGCCACATGCCCATCACCGCGTCGCGTCCGTTCAGCGTGAACACCTCATCCCGAAAGCCCACACCCGGCGCGTAGCAGCCGGCCATCGTGTCCGGGTCGAGCGCAGCGAAGGCGCCGTAGAAGCGGTGCAGTGTCTGTTCATTCGGGTGCATGCGGGTCTCCGGGTCGTAGGGCGGCGCGTCAGGCCGCCTGCAGCGCGGCGGGCACCGCGTCGCTCAGGAAGTCGAATACCGCCCGGATGCGCTGGCTGGTGCGGATCTCGCGGTGCACCGCCAGCCACAGCGGTATCGGGGGGATCTTCAATGCGGGTAGCACCGGCACCAGTGTGTTATCGGCGCGGGCCAGGTAATCTGCAATGAATCCGATGCCCAGGCCCGCCTGGACGGCCGCGTGGTAGGCCATGAGATCGTCGGTGCGCAGGGCGAAATCCTCGCGTTGCAGCGGAAAACCGGAGCGCGCGAAGCCCTGCAGGATGCCGTCGGCCTGGTCGTGCCCGACCAGTTCATGGCCGATCAGGTCGGCGGGCTGCGCGGGTGTGCCACGCCGGCGCAGGTAGTCGCGGTGGGCGTAGGCGCCGATCGTGACCTTGCCGATGCGTCTGGCTACCAGGGTGGCCTGGTCGGGCTGCACCATGCGCAGCGCGATGTCGGCCTCTCGCCGCAACAGGTTGCTGACCGCGTTGCTCACCACCAGTTCCACCTGGATGTCGGGCAGCCGGTTGCGCATCCGCGCCAGCAGAGGCGGCAACAGCACACAGGCGATCGGCTGGCTGGCGGTGATCCGGATCGTTCCCGAGACGCCGGACTCGCCCACCGAGACCTTGCGCGCCAGTTGCAGCGCACCCTGCTCCATGGTGCGCGCGGCATCGGCCAGGCGCAGCGCGGTGGCCGAGGGCAGCATGCCCCGCCCGGTGCGCTCGAACAGGACCACCCCGAGCTGGGACTCGAGTTCGGCGATGTGGCGACCAATCGTGGGTTGGCTGGAGTGCAGTGCGCGCGCCGCACCCAGCAGGCTGCCGCAGTCAAGCGCGGCCAGGAACGAGCGCACCAGACTCCAGTCGAAGTCCTGCTTCATGCGCTGGCAGGACGGTCGTGGCTCGGTCTGCTGGTATTCATTCCTGAATCTCTGAGTCTCTGGTTTCGCCAATTGTGTATTTCCCGGCGGCTTTCCACAATAGCGGCATGCACCATCCAGGAAGCCTCTCGTGACGCCCGACCGATGGTTTGTGGTCGCCAGCCAGGCGGCTGTCACTGGGTGGATCCTGCTGGCAGTGGGCCTGTTCCTGCCGCGCCCTTGGGCCGGGCGGGTGTTGTTTTTCGGCGGCCGCGTGGTTCCCCTCGTGTTGTGCCTGGCCTACCTGGTTGCGATCCTGCGCTGGTGGGGCAGCAATGCGGGTGGTTTCGGTTCGCTGGAGGCGGTTGCGCTGCTGTTCACATCCAAGGGCCTGTTGCTGGCCGGCTGGGTTCACTACCTCGCGTTTGACTTGCTGCTGGGCCGCTGGCAGGTGGACCGCGTGTTGTCCGCGCAACACCCCGGTGCTCTGCGGTGGTTTGCCTTGCCATGCCTGGCCACCACGCTGATGTTCGGACCAGCAGGTTTGCTGCTGTTCTTGTTGGTTTCCAGTGTTGGTGGTCAGCTTGCTTCAAATCGAAAGGCGGTGCCATGAGCCATTCCCTGTCATCGACCCCGCGGTCGGGGTCCCACAACAGTTCCAGGGTGCACCGTTTGTTCATGGAAACCTTTTCCCGGGCACCGGCTTTGGCGTGGACTGCCGTGGTGCTGTTCATCCTGTCGTTGCCGACGCTGTTGCTTGGCGCATTCGACGACCGGATGCTCCAGGGCGTCAGCGTGTGGACCAAGCCCTGGAAGTTCCAGGTCTCGATTGGCTTGCACCTGATGACGCTGGCGGTGGTGTTTGCCTGGTTGCCGCGCGCGGCGGGCCGCTCGCTGGCCCGGTCCTACGTGGTGTGGGTGGCGATCGCCAGCGGGCTGTTCGAACTGGCCTACATCACCTGGCAGGCGGCGAGGGGTGAGTCGTCGCATTTCAACGTGGGCACACCAGTGGCAAGCCTGATGTATGCGTTGATGGGCGTGGGGGCGGTCCTGCTCACCAGCACGGCGCTGGTTCAGGGTGTGCTGGTGTTGCGGAGCCGTGGCTTTGCGTTGTCTGCGCCATTGCAAGCGGGCATTGGCTGGGGGCTTGTGCTGACTTTTGTGCTGGGCACCACGTACGGCGCTTACCTGTCGGCCCAGGCTGGCGGACACTGGGTCGGGGGCAATCCATCCGACGCGGGAACTCTGCCGATCGTCCACTGGTCGCGCGACGGCGGTGACCTGCGCGTGGCACATTTCTTCGGCATCCATGCTGTGCATGTGATCACCTTGTTCGCTTTCGCGCTGGGGCATCTGGCGAAGGGCCTGGCTCCCCGCAGAGCCGCGGCAGGGGTCCGGGCTTTTTGTGTCGCCTACGCCGTCTTCAGTGCCTGGACCTTTTTTCAGGCCCTGCAGGGCCGCCCGTTCCTTGCGTGAACCGAATCCCGGAGGAAATCACCATGCAGCGCAGAAGTTTCATCCGTATGGCAGGCGGCGGCATCATCGCCGCTGCCACTGCCGCCACCCTGTCGGGCTGCTCTGATGCGTACCCGACGCAGGCGCTGGAGGCCTGGCAGGGGCCAGGGCCGCAGGCCGATCTGCGCCGCTGGGCCGTGGCCCATGCGATCCTGGCGCCGAACTCGCACAACCGCCAGCCCTGGCTGGTGGATTTGCGCGAGCCCGACGCCATCAGCCTGCAGGTGGACCGTGAACGCCTGCTGCCGATGACCGATCCCTGGTTCCGCCAGATCGTTGTGAGCCAGGGCACCTTCATCGAGTCGCTGGTGATCGCGCTGCGGGAGCGCGGCTTGGAGGCGCGCGTGCAGCTGTTTCCAAAGGGCGAATTCGGCCCCCGAACGCTGGATGACCGACCGGTGGCGCGCATCACCTGGGTGCCGGCCGAAGCGCCAGCGGTGAAGGACCCGCTGTTTGCGCATCTGCTGCGCCGGCACACGGCCAAGGTCGATTACGACACCTCGCGTGTGGTGACGACGCAGGCCCTGCAGGCCCTGCAGACGGCGCTGACCGATCCGGGCGTGCGGTTTGGCGCTACGCTGGAGGCGGCCAGGGTGGAGTCATTGCGCACCCTGTGCTGGGAGTCGGCCCGGGTCGAGCTGCTGACGCCCCGCACCGTGATGGAAAGCGTGCAGTTGACGCGGGTTGGCCCGCAGGAGATCGCGCAGCACCGTGACGGCATCAGCGTCAACGGCTGGTTGCCCCGCTTGGCCAATGCAGTGGGTGCCTTCGACCGGACCAACCCGCCGGCCGAAGGCAGCACGGCCTACAAGCAGATGATGGGGCGTTTCGAAGGGCACAGCCGCACTGCCATGGGTTTCGTCTGGCTGTCCACCCCGACGGCGCAGCACGCCCCCGCCGGCACCACGCGCAGCGCCGAAGTGCAGGCCGGGCGCGCCTACATGCGGCTGCAACTGCGCGCCACCGCGCTCGGTCTGCAGGTGCACCCCATGAGTCAGGCCCCGCAGGAATTCCCCGAGATGAAACCCTGGTACGACCAGCTGCACCAGCAGTTGCTGGGCAAACCGGCGACGGAGGAAACAGTGCAGATGTTCTGCCGCATCGGGTATTGCGCCGAGCAGCAGCACACGCCGCGCCGGCCGGTCGAGGGCTTCCTGCGGGTGTAGGCGGCGCGCCGATGCCGGCGCCGGGGCCGATCAGGCCAGGTCGCGCAGCAGCAGCCGCACGGCGTGGTCCACCGTGGCCCTGCGGACCGCCGCCCGGTCACCCGCGAAGCGCTGCATCTCGGTGGCGACCTGTCCGCCCACGCTCCAGCCGAACCACACGGTGCCCACGGGTTTGTCCGCGCTGCCGCCGGCAGGGCCGGCCACACCCGTGACGGCCATCGACACATCGGCATGCGAGCGGGTGATGGCTCCCTGCGCCATGGCCCGAACCACGGGCTCGCTCACGGCGCCGTGTTGCACGATCAGCGGCGCGGGCACGCCCAGGCATTCTGTCTTGGCGGCGTTGGAGTAGGTGACGAAACCACGCTCGAACCAGTTGCTCGATCCGCTTTGGTTGGTGCAGGCGGCTGCGATCATCCCGCCGGTGCAACTCTCCGCCGTGGCGAGGGTCCAGCGCCTGGCCAGCAGTGCTTGCGCCAGGCTGGCGCACAGGTCTGCGGTCACCATGCACTTGTCCAGGCCGCGATCACCAGCAGCGTGCAGAAGGCAGCCACCAGGTCATCCAGCATGATGCCCAGGCCGGCCTTGTGCCAGGCCCAGCGGTCCTGCTGCATGTCGACGTCGTGAAACAGCGCGTCGGCCCAGCCGACCGGGCCGGGCTTGACGGCGTCGAAAAAGCGGAACAGGCCAAACGCGATCGCCTGTGCCAGCAGCCCGGCCGGCAGCACCAGCCACAGCACGATCCAGAACGCGGCCACTTCGTCCCACACGATCTGGCCCGGGTCGCGCACCCGCATGTGGCGCGCCGTCACCGTGCTGGCCCACCAGCCCAGGGGCAGGGCAGCCGCAACCACAACGGACAGTTGCTGCGGCGACAGCCACAGCTGCAGCACCAGGAAGGCCAGCCAGGCCCACAAGGTGCCTGCCGTGCCCGGCGCCTTCGGGCTCAGGCCGGAGCCAAAACCCAGCGCGATGAAATGCGCCGGATGCGCCAGCAGGAACGCCACCGTGGGGCGGGTGATGGGTGCGCTGCTGTCGGTCATGGCGGGATTATGGGTCAGGCGATTTCTGCGTGGCAGGCGCAATGGCGCCGGGGCGGGTATGCTTGCCGCTCCCGGTTGCCGGGCACCATCCAATCCAATGAGGCGACACATGTTCAAGAAACCCATCGCGGCCCTGTTTGCCGCGCTGTCCATCCTGGCCGGGGCGGCGCTGGCACAGGACAACCGCATCGACACCATCCGCTCCGACGCGCCCGAGCTGGCGCAATACGGCAAACTGCCGATTGGCGTCAAGACGCTGCGGCTGGTCAACCCGAAGCAGCAGGACATCATCAAGTTCAAGGCCGGTGAACCCATGCCGGTATACGACCGACCGCTGACGGTCGAGGTCTGGTACCCCGCCGTGGCGGCAAGCCCCCAACCAGGCGCCGGCCAGTACAAGGTCTTCACGCGCGACGGCAAGACCGAGGTCACGCTGAACGGCCGTGCGGTACGCGATGCCAAATCGGATCCGGCCGGCGGCCCCTACCCGCTGCTGATCATTTCGCACGGCTACCCGGGCAACCGTTTCCTGCTCAGCCACCTGGGTGAAAACCTGGCCAGCAAGGGCTATGTGGTGGCGTCGATCGACCACACCGACAGCACCTACAGTGACCAGGCCGCCTTCGGCAGCACCCTGCTGAATCGCCCGCTGGACCAGCTGTTCGTGCTCGGCGAGATGGCCCGGCTCAATGGCAACGATCCCTCGGGCACGCTCAAGGGCATGGTCAACGCCGACCAGACCGGCCTGATCGGATATTCGATGGGCGGTTATGGCGTGGTCAACACCATCGGCGGCGGGTTCACCGCGGCCAGCGTCGCGTTCCCGTGGGGCACGCCCAACGGCGCGCTCGCGGTGCGCCAGGCCGGCAATCCGGCGCATGCGGCGTCGATGGACAAGCGCATCAAGGCCGCGGTGGCATTTGCGCCCTGGGGCTTCAACGCCGGCTTCTGGGACGCCGCGGGCCTGGCGGGCATCAAGACCCCGGTCATGTATATCGCCGGCAGCGTGGACGACGTCTCGGGTTATGCACCCGGCGTGCGCAACATCTTCGAGGGCAGCGTCAACGCGCCGCGTTTCCTGCTGACCTTTGAGAACGCCAACCACAATGCCGCCGCCCCGATGCCGGCCCCGCGCGAGACCTGGCTGCCGGTGCCCTCGCTGAAGTTCATCCCCGCCGAGCATTACATCGACGCGGTGTGGGACAACGTGCGCATGAACAACATCGCCCAGCATTTCACCACCGCCTTCCTGGCCAAGCACCTGAAGAACGAAGCCGGCATGGACGCCTACCTGAACCTGGTCGAGAACGCGCGCGACGGCAAATGGTCGGCCGAGGCCAACGGCAGCTTCAAGAGCGACCACACCTACTGGAAAGGCTTCCCCAACCGCACCGCCGCCGGCCTGCGGCTGGAGCAGCGCAAGCCCCAGTAAGGCGGGCAACGGCCGATGACGGGAAACCTGCGCAGCATCCTGGCGATGCTCGCGGCGGTGGGGAGTTTTTCCCTCATGGACGCCGTGCTCAAGACGCTGGCGGGCTCGTACCCGACGCTGCAGGTGGCCGCGCTGCGTGGCCTGACCGCATTGCCGCTGGTTTGCCTGTATGTGGTGTGGCGCCGGGAGGTCCACCTGCTGCTGCGCATCCGCTGGCCGCTGCACCTGATGCGCGGCGTCATCGGCATCGCGATGTTGTCGCTGTTTGCGTTTTCGCTCAAGGAGCTCGGGCTGGCCGAGGCCTACACGATCTTCTTCGTCGCACCCCTGCTGATCACCATCCTGTCGATCCCGGTCCTGAAGGAAACCGTGTCGGCGCGCCACTGGGCTGCGATCGCGGTGGGCCTGGGGGGTGTGGTGGTCGCCCTGCGCCCGGACCAGGACGCCTTCTTTTCGCTGGGTGCGATGGCGGTGCTGGTGGCGGCTGCGTTCTACGCGATCTCCGCCATCGCCGGTCGCGTGCTGAGCCGCACCGATGCTGCGGTGACGCTGGTGTTCTGGACCACTGCCATGTGGGCTGTGGGGGCCAGCCTGCTGGCGTGGCCCCACTGGGTGCCGGTGGCGGCGTCGCACTGGCCGGTGCTGCTGGCCCTGGCCGTCACCGGGTTCCTGGGCCAGATCGCCATCACGGAAGCCTTTCGCCACGGCAACGCGTCGGCGGTGGCGCCGTTCGAATATACCGCGCTGGCCTGGGCCATCGTGCTCGACTACATGTTCTGGAATGCCGTGCCCGATCGCTACACGCTGCTCGGCGGCGCGATCATCATCGCCAGCGGCATCTACCTGATCCGCAAGGAAAAAGTGCGGGAAGTGGCGGTGCCACCCTGAGTGCCGCAGGTTCGCGCGAAGGCGCCTGGCAGCGTGGCGCGCTGCTCGATGGCGCCCCGATGGAACTGGTCAGGCCCCGGGCGTGGCCCCGGCCATGGTGGCGGCATGCACCGACTGCGGATCGCGGTCGGACAAATGCAGCGCGACGCCGCCCTCCTCGAGGATGGCGCGTGACGGGATGAACGATCCGCCCCACACCGGATCGTCCAGCGCGGGCGGCAGGGTGTGCAGGTGGCGAATGCCCGATTGCACGATGGCGCGGGCGCAGTCCAGGCAGGGGAAAAACGTCGCCGCCAGCGAGGCGCCTTCGGTGGCCAGGCCAGCCCTGGCCGCGGCATATATCGCATTGCGTTCGGCGTGTTCCATCCACACCAGCCGGCCATTGCCCTGGTGACGGAACTCGGTGTCCTGCACGCCGTGCGGGAAGGTGTTGCAGGCGCTCAATCGTGTCCGGCCATCGGCGCTGACGAGCACGGCGCCGACCCGGCGCACGCGGTTCGGGCTGCCGTGAGCGGCCTGGATGGCGGCATCCAGGAGTGCATCGGTCTGTGTGCTGGCAACTGGCATGGGCAGCTCCTTGTTTCAGGCGAAGTGGTCGAAGGAACGGAAGTCGTTCACCAGCGGCGCGCCCTGTGCGTCCACAAGGTGCAGGCCGGGTTCGGCCAGCACCTGTCCGATGCGGGTGACCGGTGTGCCGCTGGCCGATGCTGCCGCCTGCACGTCGGCGCGGGCGGTGGCCGGGGCGGCGAACGCCAGTTCGTAATCGTCGCCGCCGGCGAGTACGCAGGCCAGCCGCGTCGCCTCTGGCAGCACCACATCGGCGCTGTCGCGGCCGTGGCGCAGCAGGCCGAGCGCGACGGCGGTGTCGAGCCGGGCGCCCACCTGCGATGCCTGCAGGATGTGCCCCAGGTCGCCCAGCAGCCCGTCGCTGATGTCGATCGCGGCCGTGGCCACGCCACGCAGGGCGATGCCCAGCGCGATGCGCGGCTCGGGGGTGTCCATGCGCCGGCGCGCCGCCGCCAGTTGCGCCGCCGGCAGGGACACGGTGCCACGCAGCGCATCGAGCGCCAGCCGGGCGTCACCCAGCGTGCCGCTCACATAGATGTCGTCGCCGGGCCGCGCGCCCGAGCGCAGCAGGGCCAGGCTGCGCCCCTGCGTCACCGGTACTTCACCGATCACCGTGATGCAGATGTTCAGCGGGCCCTGGGTCGTGTCGCCGCCGACCAGCTCGCAGTCGTGTGCGTCGGCCAGCGCGAACAGCCCGCCGGAGAACGGCTCCAGCCAGTGCGGGTCGGCCTGCGGCAAGGCCAACGCCAGCGTGAAGGCCAGGGGGCGCGCACCGCAGGCGGCGAGGTCGCTCAGGTTCACCGCCAGCGCCTTGTGGCCGAGTGTGCGCGGGTCCACGTCGGGCAGGAAGTGGCGGCCCGCCACCAGCATGTCGCTGGAGATGGCGATATGGCAGCCCGGCGCGGGCTGCAACAACGCGCAATCGTCACCGACGCCCAGCGCAGCGCGACGCGCAGGGCGCTTGAAATACCGCGCAATCAGGTCGAATTCACCCATGGGCTGGCGATCCGTGCTACGCGGCGGGTGGTGGCGCGTCCGCCGGGCGGGTGGCCGCGGGCCAGAGGAATGCCAGCGGCTGGTGCCGCATTCGCCACCAGATGGCGGAACGGATGCGGGCCCTGTCCAGCGCGCCGACGTTGTGCGACAGCAGCGCCAGACGGAACGCGCAGTAGAAACTCACGCCCAGGTTGAGCGCGCCGATCACCGGGATGGCCGCCACACACCACCACAGGGCCGGTTCCCGCAACACGCCCCAGCCGCTTGACGCCGCAGCGGCCGCGAGCTGCCCGGACGACAGCGTGACGTGGCGCAGCTCCAGCCCGATGCCCAGGAACCCTGCGAACGCCGGCACCATGCCCAGCATGAAACCCAGCGACACGTTGGACGCAAAACCGGAGATATTGTGGCGCAGGAAGTGCGCCCAGCGGTCCGCCCTGTCGGCGCCGAGCCTGCGGGTGAACACGGGGTTGTAGCGCAGAGCCGAGTCGAGCCGGTAGAACACGAACCAGTTCTCCACCCAGCCGGCGATGATGCTGGAGGCGAACAGCAATACGCCGGTGACCGCCGCGAACAGGACGCTGGGGCCCAGCAGCGTCAACGAGTGCAGCACATAGGCGGTGTCCTTGGCACCGAGCATCGGCGCTCCGGTAATTGCCTGCAGCAGGACCGACAGCAGCACCACCACCGGCACCACCACACCCACATTGCCGATCACCGCCGCCGCCTGCGAACGCACCAGGTGGCAGACCTCGTCCACAAAACCGTCGAGTGACGCCGGGCCGTCGAAATCTTTCAGCTTGGCAGCCATCGCCGGCGCGGTCATGGCGGGCTGCTTGGTCGCCAGAGTGCAATGCAGCAGCTGGATCACGACGAAGCTGCCGGCATACACCACGCTGGACCAGAAGCCGTTCCAGAATGCCGACAGGCCGACACCCATCAGGGCGAATTTCATCCAGGTGGTGAGGGCGGTAAGGGCGCCGCCGCCGCCGGCCTGGCGCAGCATGGTGTTGTATTCGGCGCGGTCGCGCGTGATGTAGTGCTCGCCCACTTCCGAGCTGCGCTCAGTCACTTTGGCGGCCAGCAGCGACGAGTTGGACTTCACCAGCGCGCGCAGGCTGCGCCGGTCGCGCCCTACCAGCACCATGTGCGCGAGCAGACGCGCCATGCTCTGTGCCGGGTGCTTGTCCACCAGGCAGTCGAGCAGGGCGCGGATGCGCAGGATGCGTTCGCGCAATTGCCGGATGCGAAACACCAGGCTCACCGACACGCCGTGTTCGTCCAGATGGGCATACACCGTGGCAGCGGCGGCGCGACAGGCCTCCAGCCGGCTGCGGAACTGCAGCAGCGCGGCTTCCAGCTCGGCGCCGGGCTCGCCCGCAGGTGCGGCCCGGGCGGCGGCTGCGGAGCGCAGGACGCAGGCCCGCAGCAGGTCGGCATCGGCGGCCAGTGCATGAAACGGCGCGGCCTGGCGCGCCTGTGCGCTCATGCGCAGGCGCAACTCCGAGGCGAACCCGGCCGCGCGCACCTGGCTGGTGCAGATGGTGACCGCCTCCAGCACGGTGTCGGTCCAATCCGGAATGCCGCTGGCGTCACCGGCTTGCGCATCGGCCGGCGACTGCAGCGCGGCGGCAATGCGTCCGAGCAAGGTCGCGTCGAGCGCCAGCAGCCACTGGGCGTCGAAGCTGTCGTGCAGCACCAGCGAGAACAGCTCGGCGGCGTCCGCCGTCTCGGGCGTTGCGGGCAGCAGCTTCTGGCGCAGGCGTTCCGCCAACTCGCTCACAAAGGCGCTGCGCGACGAAAATCCGAACTCGGCCAGCAGCACGGCGATGTCCAGCCCCTGGCGCAGCGCCGACCACCAGCGCTGCAGCCGCCCGGCCTGGTCGGGTTGCGCCTGCAGCGCATCGAGCAGCAACTGGATGCGCGCCAGTGCGGCCGGCACCGACTGGCAGTCGCCACGGATCCATTGCAGCAGGTCCGCCAGCCACAGGTGCCGCTCGACCAGCGTAGCGTCGGGGTCCAGCGTGCTCAGCAGTGTGGGCAGATCACGCATCGGGTGGCCTGGCAGTGTCAATGCAGGGTGCGCGAGCCACCACCCTCACTCAGCGCATCCAGCACGAACATCGGGATGTCGGTGTCGAATTTCTCACCGTCTTCGGCCACGCAGAAAAAGCTGCCGTGCATGGTGCCGGTGGGGGTGCGCAGGCGCGTGCCGCTGGTGTATTCGAACTTCTCGCCGGGTTGCAGCAAGGGCTGGTGGCCGACCACCCCCAGGCCCTTGACCTTCTCGGTGTGCCCGTTGGCATCGTTCACGTTCCACACGCGCGAGATCAGCTGCGCTGCCACCTCGCCCACGTTGGTGATGGTGATGGTGTAGGCGAACACGAAGTGGGCCTGAGCCGGCGCCGATTGGTCGGGCAGGTAGCGAGGGACGACATCGACTTGGAACTGGTACTTGGCCATGCTGCGATGCTACCTGCGAAAATGGCCGGCCCGCAGCCCCACCACCCCAAGACCCTATTGCCATGACCTACCGCATCGCCCCCTCCCTGCTGTCCGCCGATTTCGCCCGCCTGGGCGAGGAGGTGCGTGATGTGATCGCAGCCGGGGCGGACTGGATCCATTTCGACGTGATGGACAACCACTATGTGCCCAACCTCACGTTCGGGCCCATGATCTGTTCCGCGCTGCGGTCGCACGCGCGCACGGCCACGGGCGAGCCGGTGCCCATCGACGTGCACCTGATGGTGCAGCCGGTGGATGCGCTGGCAGCAGCGTTTGCCCAGGCCGGTGCGGACCTGATCAGTTTCCACCCGGACGCCAGCGGCCATGTGCACCGCAGCATCCAGGCCATCAAGGCCGCGGGCTGCCGGGCCGGCCTGGTGTTCAACCCGGCCGAGCCGCTGGATGTGCTGGACTGGGTCATCGACGACATCGACCTGGTGCTGGTCATGAGTGTCAACCCGGGCTTCGGCGGCCAGAGTTTCATCGACTCCGCCCTGCGCAAGATCGAGTCGGTGCGTTCACGCATCACGGCATCGGGCAAGGACATCCGGCTGGAGGTGGACGGCGGCATCAAGGTCGACAACATCCGGCGCGCCGCCGATGCGGGGGCTGACACGTTTGTGGCGGGCAGCGCCATTTTTGGGCAGCCGGACTACCGGGGGGTGATCGAGCGGATGCGGGGTGCTTTGGATTGAGATGTGCAACTCATCCCTCCGGGAAGCCTTTGCAGGGCCGTTGGAGTCAAGCGATTTCCCCGCGACGTGCATGGTGTTAGCATGTGTATTCGATGATTAACGGGTACACACCATGCGGACCAACATTGAGATCGACGACAAGCTCCTGAAGGATGCCTTGCGGGCGACCGGGGCGAAGACCAAACGCGAGGCGGTTGAACTCGGATTAAAGACGCTCGTGCAACTGCGCGCGCAGGCAAAGGCCCGTGAGCTTCGTGGAAAAATCACCTGGGAGGGCGATCTGAACGCAATTCGGACGGATCGGTGATTCTGGTCGATTCCAGTGTCTGGATCGATTACTTCCGGTCTTCGGATACGGCGCAGGTTGCGCTGCTGGATTCGCTTTTTGGAGTCAGCCCGCTGGCGGTCGGCGACTTGATTGCCGCTGAGGTTCTGCAGGGCGTACGGGATGACCGCGAGTTCAGGCTCGTGAAGCGCACACTTGACGCATTCGAACACGTAGACCTTGGTGGCTACGATCTGGCCGTCAAGGCGTCCGAGAACTTTCGGCTGCTTCGAGGCAAGGGGCATACGATTCGCAAGACCATCGACACGATTATCGCGACACGTTGCATCCAGGATGGGCTTGTGCTGCTGCACTCAGACCGGGACTTCCTGCCTTTTGTGGAGCACCTGGGGCTGCGTGTCGCTTACGCCGAAACCTGACCAGCTGCCAATCCTGGCGTCCACGGGTTACTCCGCGACCTTGTGCCTTGCTGCAGTGCACCTTGACATGGATGCGAACGCTGCCCGGATGAGCCCAATCACATGGGTGACGTTTCTCAGAAGGCGTCAACTCCTCGGAGAACGTCAAGCAGGATGCGCATCGGTGATTGAGAAGATACCTTCGCACATTTGTCTTGCTCGAAGCTGTTGAGGCAAGTCACTTTCGACTCCAACCCATTCGTGAAAGAACACGTACATCGATCCCGATTTCGCTGATCTTGAGAGAGTGGCCAAGGCGTTTTGACGCCTTGTGCCCGCACCGCGAACACGCTTCTCGGACGCTCTCGCAATCGCGAATTTGTTGCACGATGAACATTGATAGACCCGCTTGCCTCCGTTGTCTACCAAGGACGACGGGGCGGGGAAACTGCAAAGAGGGCAAGTATCTGATGGAGTTTGCATGTTGGCTACCCACTAACTGACGCGGGTTTTGCGGTATTGCCTCCAGCGCCTTCGTTACGATGCCATGCTTGTCACGTCGCATTCTTACAAAAGTTGCGACTATCGAAGGATTCGGTTATTTTGCTGCTCTGATGCAAGGCAGCGCTGCATTGAGACACCTGCCGAGGCGCAAAGAACCAACGCTGAGCTGCGCCTCGGCGGGCACCCCTCGCGCCCGAGATGTTCGACACGTGGTTGGGCTGATCATGGCGCATGGTGCTGCGCATATTCAGCCGACGCGTTGTACGATTCCTATTTCATGGGTCTTCGCGCTTGCGAGTAGGCGGGATCGATACCTATAAGGTCAAACGAATACAGTTCATCGAAGGAAAGTTCCTTTACCGTATCGTGCGGAATTTTCATCATGGCGTCGAGCAATGAACGAGATACGCGCATGTCTCGCAGGTACTCCTCGATACCTCTGGCAACCTCATCGTATCTCTTGCTCGACTGGGCAAAGTCACCGGAGCCGAGCAGGTCTGGTGAATAGAACGAGTGAATCGCGACAGGGCCAAACACTATGCGCTGTACTCCCCCGGCCAATACCAATACGCAAGAACTTGCGCATACCGCGTCCTTCGTTACGAATGTCGTGACTTACCTAGCGCGTAGCAATTTGCCAATCTTCAGCGCCTCCGCTACGTCGCCCCCCGGCGAGTCGAGCTTGACCATACCAACCCGCATCTTCACGCCCTGGTTGGGCGCAGTGTCAATCCGAGTCATTCGTACGGCAAGGTTCTGCGCGTCGCCGACAACAATTCTTCCGCGGAGAGAGAGGGCAACACACATCTCATTGCCGAGTTTCTCGCATCCGGGTGGCTCGACCCCTCTAGGAACTACCTCCGCCGCCACGGCACCAAACACGCAAAGCAGTGCACCGAGAGCCAGGAACGTGACATTGGGAAGCGCTGGGCGATGTGTCATGTTTGAGTCCCAAAGAGAAGCGCTTATTTACGGCGATAACGGCGGGACAAAACGGCACCCGAGCCCGAGGCATACGTCCGAGGCCGTCGAATGAGCGAAGCGCTTGACGCTCAAAAGAGATTCGCACACGCAGGTATGGTCGCAGCGAACCAAAAGTCCGTCAAATCTCGCA
>JANMZX010000290.1:0-3223 GCA_031383745.1 Rhodoferax sp.
CTGCGAAAGGCAACACCATGCGACTTCCCACCTATTTCATCTCCCATGGCGGCGGCCCCTGGCCCTACATGGACGACTGGCGCCGCGCCATGCACCAGCTCGAACTGGCGCTGCAGGACATGCCGCGGCAGATCGGCGACACGCCCCGGGCGGTACTCGTCGTGTCCGGCCACTGGGAATCGGACGACTTCGCCGTCATGGCCAGCGCCCGCCCGCCAATGCTCTACGACTACTCGGGTTTTCCGGCGCACACTTATCAGGTGGTCTACGCGGCGCCCGGCGCACCCGCGATCGCCCAGCGCGTCCACGCGCTGATCCAGGCCGCCGGCCTGCCCTCGCACCTCGATCCGGAGCGCGGCTTCGACCACGGCACCTTCGCGCCGCTGGTGGTGATGTACCCCGCGGCCGACGTGCCGGTGCTGCAACTGTCCCTGCGCCACCACATGGACCCGGCCGAACACATAGCCGTCGGCCGGGCCATCGCCCCGCTGCGCGATGAAGGCGTGCTGATCGTCGGCAGCGGCCTGAGCTACCACAACCTGGGCCGCTTCGGCGCCGCGGGACGCGCGCCGTCGGAAGCCTTCGACGCGTGGCTGCAGACCACACTGGTGGGGTCCGCTCCCAAAGAGCGCGAAGCCCGCCTGCTGCAGTGGACCTCCGCGCCAGCGGCGCGTACCGCGCATCCGCGCGAAGACCATCTCATCCCGCTGATGGTGGCCCTGGGGGCAGCCGAAGACGAGACCGCCACCTGTGTCTACCACGAGGAGAACATCTTCGGCGGGGTGACCGCGTCGAGTTTCCGCTTCGGTTGAGGCTGCGGCGTCTGACGCTCTCGCTTCGCGCCTGCGTGTGGGGGATCAGACCATTGGTTTGCGGGATCAGGCCGACCATGCGCGCCGCCGGTAAGGCTGGGGCGGGCAGCGGAGCGAAATAAAGGAGGAGCCGGAAGCCGCAGGCGGACGGCGGGGGACATTCGCGCAGCTGCCCGCCCCAGCCTCACCGGCTCTCCACAGGCAGCCGCTTGAAAGACGGGAGAAAGGGTCCGTCAGTGCGCGCTGGCCCCGATCTTCGCGTCCGGCTTGACCTTGTGCAGCAGCGCCAGCATTGCCGTCTCGATGCGGTGCAGCGCCTCCTGCGTCTGGCCCTCGAAACGCAGCACCACCACCGGCGTGGTGTTGGACGAACGCATCAGGCCGAAACCGTCCGGCCAGTCGACACGCAGACCGTCGATGGTGGTGAGCCTGGCCGGCGCGGGAAAGTCGGCCAGCGCCACCGCCTGGGCCACCACCTTGACCGGTTCGCCCTCGGCGCAGGCGACGTTGAGCTCGGGCGTCGAAAAGCTGGTGGGCAGGGCGTCGAGCATCCCGTTGGCGTCGGGCACGCGGCTGACGATCTCAAGCAGGCGACAGCCCGCGTAGGTGCCGTCGTCGAAACCGAACCAGCGCTCCTTGAAGAAGATGTGCCCGCTCATCTCCCCGCCCAGCGGGGAATCGATCTCCTTCATGCGCGCCTTGATCAGCGAATGGCCGGTCTTGTACATCAGCGGCACGCCGCCCGCGGCCTCGATCGCCGGTGCCAGCTGCTGCGAGCACTTGACGTCGAAGACGATCGTGCCACCCGGTGCACGCGTGAGCACATCGCGCGCAAACAGCACCATCTGGCGGTCGGGATAGATGTTGTTGCCCTGTTTGGTCACGATGCCCAGGCGGTCGCCGTCGCCGTCGAAGGCCAGCCCGAGTTCGGCGTCGGTGTTCTTCAGCGCCGCCATCAGGTCGCGCAGGTTCTCGGGTTTGCTGGGATCGGGATGGTGGTTGGGGAAATTGCCGTCGACCTCGCTGAACAGCTCCACCACATCGCATCCGATGGCCCGGAAGATCGCCGGTGCCGATGCGCCGGCGATGCCGTTGCCGCAGTCCACCACGATCTTCAGCCTGCGCGCGAGCTTGATGTCGCCCACGATGCGCGCGGTATAGGGTGCCAGCACGTTGAGGTTGCGCACCGTGCCGCCGTCGCGCAGGGCCCAGGTTTCGGCCTCCATCATCCTGCGCAGGGTCTGGATGTCGTCGCCGTAGATGGCGCGCCCAGCCATCACCATCTTGAAGCCGTTGTAGTCCTTGGGGTTGTGGCTGCCCGTCACCTGGATACCACTGCTGCACACGGTGCTGGCCGCGAAGTACAGCATCGGGGTGGTCACATAGCCGACATCGATCACTTCGATGCCGACGGCCACCAGGCCACGCACCAGCGCCGCGCTCAGTGCCGGGCCGCTCAGCCGGCCATCACGGCCGACCGCCACCTTGGTCTCGCCTTGCGCCAGGGCGACGGTGCCGAATGCCTTGCCGATGCCTTCGGCGACCGCCTCGGTGACGGTGGCCGGCACGATGCCGCGGATGTCGTAGGCCTTGAAGATCGAAGCGTCTATCTGCATGGTGGGTGTCCCTGTGATTGATGGTGGTGATGGGTCGGATGAAACCGCATGAAGGACCGCTCGACGCCTCAGCCTGCGGCCGGCGCCAGCAGGCCCTGGTACAGCGCCAGGTATTCGCGCGCCGGCGGCAGCCAGGAGTAGTCCTGCTGCATGCCGCGCAGCATCAGCTGGCGCCAGGCGGCGGGATGGCGGAAGGTGCTGACGGTGCGGGTGATGGCCTCGGCCAGCGCGGCGCCGGTCGCGTCATCGAACACCACACCGGTGGATGCCGCGCCCTGCTCCAGGTCGACCACGGTATCGGCCAGGCCGCCGACGCGGCGCACCACCGGAACGCTGCCATACCGCAGCGCGTACAACTGGGTCAGGCCGCAGGGTTCGAAGCGCGAGGGCACGAGCATCGCATCGGAGCCGGCCACCATCTGGTGGGCGAACGACTCGTCGTAGCCCAGCCGTACCGCGACGCGGCGCGGGTACTGCGCGGCGGCAGCAAGCAAGGCGCGTTCCAGGGCGGCATCACCGCTGCCCTGCACCGCCAGTTGCGCGCCATGGGCCAGCAGTTCGGGCAAGGCGCTGAGGACAAGGTCCAGGCCCTTTTGCGAGGTCAGGCGGCTGACCGCCACGAACAGCGGCGCGTCTGCATCCTGCGGCAGGCCGAGCGCCGCCTGCAGGGCGGCCTTGCAACGGGCCTTCGCGTCCAGCGCGTCGGGCGAATAGTTCGCCACGATCGCCGCATCGGTGCGCGGGTCCCACACCGCGCCATCGACGCCGTTGAGGATGCCGGACACGTCCGACCCG
>JANMZX010000302.1:0-1646 GCA_031383745.1 Rhodoferax sp.
TGGTTGCAGTGTCTTGGGGGCGTCGCTGTAGTACCAGGGGTTGAGCTTGTCGAAACTGGCGACTTCGTGTTTGGGCGCCGGCTCATGGCGCGTGCCGCGCAGCCAGGCGTCGATGTGGCGCGCGGCCTTCTTGCCGTGGCCAATGGCCACGGTCACGTTGCGGTCCGCCGGCACCATGTCGCCGCCGGCGAACAGGCCGGGGTGGCCGGTCATCATGTGGGCGTCCACCTGCACCACGCCGTCCTGCACCACCAGGTCGGGCACACCGTCAATCAGCGACAGGTCGACGTCCTGGCCCAGCGCCAGCACCAGCGAATCGGCCTCCAGCGTCTCGAACTCGCCCGTGGGCTGCGGAAACCCCTTTTCGTCGAGCACCATCTTCTCCACGGTCAGGCTGGTGGCACCAGCCTGCTTGATGGTCGACAACCACTTGATCATGACGCCTTCCTGTAGGGCCTCCTCGACCTCGAAGTCATGCGCCGGCATCTTCTCGCGGTTGCGGCGGTAGACGATGATCGCTTCGGTGGCGCCCAGCCGCTTGGCGGTGCGGGCCACGTCCAGCGCGGTGTTGCCGCCGCCGTACACCACCACCCGGCGGCCGAGCATCGGCTGCTCGGTGCCTTCCATCGATCGCAGCACCGATACGGCGTCGAGCACCCTGGCCGAATCCACCGCCGGGATGTAGGCGCGGCGTGCGATATGCGCGCCCACCGCCAGAAAAACCGCGTCGAAGCCGCCCTGCAACTTGGATTCCATCACGTCTGCCACCGGCGTGTTGTAGAGGATGCGCACGCCCAGGTCGGCGATGCGCTGCACCTCGGCATCCAGCACGTCGCGCGGCAGTCGGTATTTTGGGATACCGAATCGCATCATGCCGCCGGGCAACGGGCCGGCCTCGTGGATGGTGACCTGGTGGCCGAGCCGGGCCAGCTGGTAGGCGGCGGACAGGCCGGACGGACCAGCACCCACGACCAGCACCCGCTTGCCGGTGCTGGCGGGCGGCGGCGGGAACTTCCAGTGTTTCGCAATCGCCTGGTCGCCCAGGAAACGCTCCACCGAATTGATGCCCACCGGTGCGTCGATCTGGCCCCGGTTGCAGACGCCTTCGCAGCTGTGGTAGCAGACGCGGCCCATGATCGCCGGAAACGGGTTGTCCTCCACCAGCACGCGCCAGGCCTGCTCGTAGTGGCCGCCCTCGGCCTGGAACAACCAGGCCTGGATGTTCTCGCCGGCCGGGCATTGCTGGTTGCACGGCGGCATGCGGTCGAGGTAGACCGGCCGCGCGTTGCGCCACGAGCCGGTATGGTTGGCCAGCGAACTGCCCACATCGAGCGTGATCGCGAAGGGTTTTTGCATGGTCATGGCTGTGTCTCCAGCAGGCCGTAGCGCTGGATATTGCGGTCGGCGATCCCCTGCAGGCGCGCCAGCGTGGCCGTGTCGGGCGTCGCGCCGAACAGGTGGGCGAAGCGTTTCTGGGGCTGCAGGTAGGCCTGCACCGGCACCTGGCGGCGGATCTTCGAGACCCCGGTGACCTCGCCCCGTTCCGCCTCGAACACCGGAAAGAAGCCGCTCTCGGTGGCCAGGCGGGCCAGCCGGATGGTGTCGTGCGAGGCGGCGCCCCAGCCCAGCGGACAGGGCACGAGGAT
>JANMZX010000322.1:0-8686 GCA_031383745.1 Rhodoferax sp.
GCGAGGTAGGACGCGGCCTCCACATGGTCGTGGCAGACCTGGTGCGTCGTACCGTGCAGCGACGGCACGCCCTCGATCGTCAGCAGGTTGGTGCCGATGCCGCTGATGCGCGCGCCCATGGCGTTGAGCATGTGGGCCAGGTCCTGCACATGCGGTTCGCAGGCGGCGTTGCGCATCAGGGTTTGCCCCTGGCTCACCACGGCGGCCATCAGCACGTGTTCGGTGCCGGTTACCGAAGGCTCGTCGAAGAACATCTCCGTTCCTGTCAGTGGCCCGTGCATCGCGAAGTCGTAGCTGCCGTTGATGCTGACCGTGGCGCCGAGTTTCTGCAGACCGTAGAAGTGGGTGTCGAGCCGGCGCCGGCCGATGACGTCGCCACCTGGCGGGTACACCGTGGCCTTGCCCATGCGGTGCAGCAGAGGCGCCACGCACATGATCGAGGTGCGCACCTTGTTGCACAAGGCGCGGCTGATCTCGCTGGTCTTGATGCTGGCCACCTGGATGCTCACGCGTTCGCCGCTGCGCTCGACACGCCCGCCGATCTCGGCGATCAGTTCGAGCATGTGGCGCGCGTCGATGATGTCGGGCACGTTCTCGAGCACCACCTCCTGGTCGGTGAGGATGCAGGCTGCGATCATCGGCAGGATCGCGTTCTTGTTTCCGGAGGCACGCACGGTGCCGCGCAGCGGTATGCCGCCTTCGATTTCAAATGTAGACATGTTTCTGTTTTCGTGACTGGACGGGACCCGGGTGCCATTGTTCCAGGGCAGGAACGGCCGGCTGGCATCGCGGGACGCGGGATGGCACCGCCCGGCTGCCCGCAGGATGCGGCGAGGGAGTGGCCGCGATTATCGGTTCATTCCGCGCCGGTGGCCGGCGGCGGACGGGTGGCCAGCCACAGTCCGGCCGCAATCAGGCCCACGGCGATGCCGATCCAGCGGTCCAGCGGCTCGTGCAGCAACCAGTGGCCCAGGGCGGCTGCGGTGAGCGGATTGAGCGCCAGGAACACGGTGACCCGTGTGGCGGATTCATGCCGCAATGCGTACAGCCACCACCAGTAGCCGACAGCGCTCGACACCCCGATGAACAACACGACACCCCAGGCCGACGGACTGATGGCCGCCACGCGCATCGGCCAGGACTCCGACAACGCCGCGACCGCCAGGAACAGCACCGACGCCACCATGGCGAAGCTCGACACCTGCAGCACCGGGTAACGCTGCAGGTAGGGGCGGTACAAAACGCTGCAGACGGCGCCGATGGCGGCGCTCACCAGCACGGCGATCTCCCCCAGCCATGAGCCCGCCGGGCCGCCCCAAGGGCGAATTCCGTAGTGCGCAGCATGGAGGATGGCTGATGAGCCCGCATGTCCGGCGGCCATCTTGGGCGCCAGCGCCACCACCACACCGGCGATCGCCAGCACCACGCCGCCCAGCAGGCGTACGGTCAGCCGCTCGCGCCCCAGTGCGGCCGAGAGCAGCAGGGTCATCAACGGGAACAGGCTGAAGATCATCGCGGCGCACGCCGCGTCGACGGTTTTCAGGCCGTAGTTCAGGGCGGCGATCAGCAGGCCGAACTGGCCTATGCCCAGCAGGGCCATCACGGCCCAGTCGCGTACCGCCGAGCCGCGCACCGGGCTGTGGCCGGTGGACGGCCGACCCGGGCCCGCATGCCGGCGCGCCAGCCACAGCGTGACCGGCACCAGGCAGGCGGCGCCTATCGCATAACGCAGCAGGGCCAGGGTCAGCGGCGCGATCTCCCCGACCAGGAACCGCGACGCGACCGTGGCCGCACCCACCTGCACGCCGGTCGCGGCGGCGGCGAGCAGGGCCAGGTTCACGAACAGACTCCGTGCTTCGCACCGCGCTGCCGAGCATCTTCGGGCGGCCGTGCGATGGTCAAGAAAACCCTCCGTGCTTCGCACTGCGGTGCCCAACCTCTTCGGGCGGCCGTGCGATGTTCAAGAGAAACCTCCGTGCTTCGCACTGCGGTGCCGAACATCTTCGGGCGGCCGTGCGATGTTCACAGCCGCAGGTCCCAGGTCTCGCTGACAAGATCCTGGCCGAACCCCTGGTAGGGCTCCGACTTGCGCATCACGAACCCCCGCTGCGCGTAGATGGCGCGTGCCGCGTGCAGGCAGCTGTTGGTCCACAGCACCATCTTGCGGTAGCCCTTGTCACGCGCATACGCCATGCAGGTATCGGTGAGCAGGCCGCCCAGGCCCAGGCCCCGGGCTTGCGGCACCACGATCACGAGACGCAACTGGGCCACGGTGTCGGACTTGCGCACCACGAACGCACAGCCCAGCCGCTGGCCGTCCTGTTCCGCGATCCAGCCGCGCTCGCAGTCGGGCCGGTGTTTGCGCAGGTAGCCGGCCACGAGGCCGGCGACCAGCGCCTCGAACTCCTGGTTCCAGCCGTATTCACGCGCGTACAGCGCGCCGTGCTGCTCGACCACCCAGCCGTAGTCGCCGGCCTGGGGTTCGCGCAGGACCACCGCGGGTGGCGGTTGGGCGCCCGCCGGGTCGTCCAGCAGCGTCTGCACCGTGCCCAGCGCGGCGATCAGTTGCCGCCGCTGTGCGGGAGCCAGCGGCGACAGCGTCGCACCGGCCTGTGCAATCGATTTGTCCTGCAAGGGCAGGAAGGCCCGTCGGCCGGCCTGGGTCAGGGCCAGCCGGTGTTGCCGGCCGTCTTGCGGACTGCGCGACCGCTTGATCCAGCGGCGGGCCTCGAACTGCCGCAGGATGCGGCTCAGGTAACCGGCATCCAGGCCGAGCAGTGCGCCGATCTGCGCGGCATGCACCCCCTGGCCCTGCGGCAAGGCGGCATGTGCCAGCTCGTACAGCACGCGCACCTCGGTCAGGGTCAGGTCGCTGCCCAGGTAGGGCGCCAGGATGCCCAGGCGCTGGGTATAGAACCGGTTGAACTGGCGCAGGGCGTCGATCTGGCGGGGGGCGACGGGGGGCTTGGACGTCCTCATGTCGCGATGTTCCCTGAATTGCTTGACCCAGTCAACCAGTTGGAGGTTCCATGGCCCGACCGTGTGTCCGCACTCGCCTATGATGGAGGCAGCGGCGCGGCGACCCCCGAGCGCGGCCGGCAGCCCGATCCTTTCCCCACGAGGTACACCCGCACATGCGCATAGCCATCGGTGGTTTCCAGCACGAGACCAACACCTTCGCGCCCAGCAAGGCGACGTTCGACGATTTCCAGCGCGACGGCGGTTGGCCGGGCCTGCGCCGCGGCGGCGACATCCTCGACACCATGGTCGCGCGCAATTTGCCGATCGCCGGTTTCATCGCGCAGATGAAGGGATCGCGCCACGCACTCGTGCCCACCGCCTGGGCGGCCACGGAGCCGTCCGCGCATGTGACGCAGGACGCCTACGAGCGCATTGCCGCCATGATCGTCGAGGGCATCCGGGACGCGCGACCCGATGCGGTCTACCTCGACCTGCATGGCGCCATGGTCACCGAACACCTGGACGATGGCGAGGGCGAATTGCTGGCCCGGGTGCGGCGCGTGGTGGGCCCGCAGACACCGATCGTCGCGAGCCTGGATCTGCATGCCAACGTCACCGCACAGATGCTCGCCTGCGCCGACACCCTGGTGGCCTACCGCACCTACCCGCATGTCGACATGGCCGACACCGGCGCCCGCGTCGCGCACCTGCTGGCGCAGCGGGCCGACGGCATGCCGCGGCCGGTCGTGGCGTCGCGCCGCATCCCGTTCCTGATCCCCTTGTCGTCGCAGAGCACCGACCTGGAGCCGTCCCATGCGATCTATGCGGCACTCGCCGCGCTGGAGACATCCGAGGTGCCGACGCTGTCGTTCACGCCGGGGTTTCCTGCGGCCGATTTCCCGGAGTGCGGGCCGGTTGTGTTTGCCTACGGCCGCAGCGCTGGCAGTGCCGGCGCCGCCGCAGACGCACTGGCCGCGCTGGTGCAGGCGCGCGAGGCGCAGTTCGACCTGCAGGTGCTGGGGCCGGAGGCGGCCGTGCGCGAGGCGATGCGCCTGGCGCACGGCGCCACCCGCCCGGTGGTGATCGCCGACACCCAGGACAACCCCGGCGCCGGTGGCAACTCGGACACCACCGGCATGTTGCGCGCGCTGCTGGCCTGCGGTGCGCAACGCGCCGCGCTCGGCCTGATGGTCGACCCGGCCGCGGCGCAGGCGGCGCACGCGGCAGGTGTGGGGCGCAGCATCACGCTGGCCCTGGGCGGCAAGTCCGGCATCCCCGGCGATGCGCCCCTGCACGCGAGCTTCCGTGTGGAAGCACTGTCCGATGGCCGGGTGTTGTGCAATGGTCCGTTTTCGCGCGGTGCGACGATGGTGCTCGGGCCCAGCGCCTGCCTGGCGATCGACGGCGTGCGCGTGGTGGTGACCAGTCACAAGACCCAGTTGGCTGACCAGGCGCTGTTCCGGTTTGTCGGCATCGAACCGACGCAACAGGCGATCCTGGTGAACAAGAGCTCGGTGCACTTCCGGGCCGACTTCACGCCCATCGCACACCGGATCCTGGTAGCGGCGGCGCCCGGGCCGATGGTGGCCGATCCGAGCCAGTTTGTGTGGACGCGGCTGGCTCCGGGGCTGCGGCTCAAGCCGCTGGGTCGGGCGTTCGGCGCGCGTTGACTTGGGATATTAACCTTGCATATTGACTACGCCAGGGTCAAAATGCAAGTATGCTTTCAAATGCCAGTGATCACTTCGGCGCAGTCGAGTTTCCCCGTTCCCTGACCGGGGCGGTCGAGGATCAACTGGCTTTTTCGCCTGCAGTTGTCTTGCTCGGCCCACGGCAGGTGGGCAAGACAACCCTGGCGCGGCGGGTCGCTGCCCTTCATCCACATGCCATCAGCCTGGATCTGCAGTTGCCGGGTGACCGCGAAAAGCTGTCCGAGGGCAGTGGTTTCCTGCAGACCCACCGGGACAAACTGCTGGTGCTGGACGAAGTCCAGTACGTGCCCCAGGTGTTCTCGCAATTGCGCCCGGAAATCGACGCGCGGCGCAGGCCGGGGCGTTACCTTCTGCTGGGCTCGGCATCCGGGCGCCTGCTGCAGCAAAGCTCCGAGTCGTTGGCTGGCCGCGCAAGCTACCTGGAGCTGACACCCTTGCAGGTCGGCGAGGTGATGGCCGCTGCTGCCGGCACGACCGATGCGGCAGCCCTGCAGAGCCTGCAGAAGCTCTGGCTGCGTGGTGGTTATCCGGTGAGTTACACGGCGCCGACCGATGCCTTGTCGTTTTCATGGCGTACTGATTTCGTTGCGACCTTTCTCAACCGGGATATTCGCGAGTTGGGCGTCAATGTGCCAGCGCAAACGCTGCACCGGTTCTGGCGGATGACGGCACATCTGCATGGATCCCTGTTCAACGCCTCGAATCTCGCGGCGTCCCTGGGGGGCATTTCGCACACTACGGTGGCCCGTTACCTGGACGCGTTGACCGACACCATGATGCTGCGGCGGCTGGAGCCGCATTTTGTGAACATCGGCAAGCGGTTGGTGAAATCACCCAAGGTGTATGTGCGCGACAGCGGGCTGCTGCACGCGCTGTTGAACCTGCCCGATGTCGACAGCCTGAGCGGCCACCCGATGGCGGGACCGTCCTGGGAGGGGTTCGTCGTCGAGCAGATTTGCGCTCTGCTGCCCAAAGGCGCGGATGTAGGCTTCTACCGCACTGCAGCGGGGGCAGAACTGGATGTGGTGGTGGAGGTGGGTAGCAAGAAGTACGGATTCGAGATCAAGTTTTCCAGCGCTCCCAAGCCCACTCGGGGCTTTTGGCAGGCATGCAAGGATATCGGGCTGGACCATGCCTATGTGGTCGCGCCCGTGGCACAGGGCTGGCCGCTGGCGGTGGAGCAGGCGTTCAGTGTGGACGTGATTCCGCCCACGCAGCTGCCTTGGGCGCTGACGCGCTGACGGGTTTGCACGGATGGAAGATCCGCACTGTGCAGCGGCTGCAAATGCCCGCATCGAGCCGCCGGTACAGCACGTCGAACACGTCGTCACCGAGCTTGAAGAAGTTGTCGGCGCCTATCGTGTCGAAAGCGCCGCTGCGTCTGAGCATCTCCATTGGTTCGCTTTTCAGGTTGAACAGGTACAGCGCGCCGCCCATCGCGCTCCTGCGCCGAGCCTCCTGCGCCAGCAGGTGCGCGCCAGCGAGATCGACGAAGTTGATGCCTGACGCCACCAGCAGCACATGGCGGTGCGCCGGGTTGCGCTCGTCGATCATCTGCAGCGCCTCCTGCAGGTGGTTGACCGCGCCGAAGAAGATCGAGCCGTTCAGGCGCACGATCTTGAGCTGCGGGCAGTCCGGCAGGCCGGTGTCGGTGCTGAAGCCCAGGATGTGCTGCGGATCGGCCGGCTTCACATCCTCCAGCGGCGGGCGCGAGGTGCGGTTCAGGTACAGCATCAGCGACAGCAGCACCCCGATGTAGATCGCGAACTCCAGGTCCAGCGTCAGCGTTGCCACGAAGGTGGCCAACAGCACCGCCGTCTCGGCGCGGCTGGCGTGGAAGATCTCGGCGATCTGCTTGCGGTCCACCAGCCCCCAGGCCACCACGAACAGGATGCCCGCCATCGCCGGCAGCGGCAGGTAGGCGGCCAGCGGCGCCAGGAACAGCATGATCAGCAGCAGGAACACCGCCGAAAGGATGGCCGCCAGCGGCGTGCGGGCGCCGGCGTCGAAGTTCAGCCCACTGCGGTTGAACGACCCGCTGGACGCGTAACCCGAGAAGAACGCGCCCGCCAGGTTGGACAGGCCCTGGCCGATGAACTCCTGGTTGCCGTCGATGCGCTGCCCGCTCTTGAGCGCCACGGCGCGCGAGATCGACACGGCTTCGGTCAGGGCCAGCAGCGCCACCGCCATCGCGATGGGAACCAGCTTCTGGATCGTCTCGGGAGCGAAGTCCGGGTGAGAGAGCGGCGGCAGGCCGATCGACAGTGCGCCGATGCTGCCGATGCCGGTGCGCGCACTGCCGAACCAGTAGTTGAGCAACGCCGCCAGCAGGCTTCCCGCCAGCAACGCGGCGATCATGTGCGGAAACTTCGGCCACCAGCGCCGCACCAAAAGGCTGCAGACCACGGTCACGACGGCCACGACCGTGATGTAGGGGTTGACCTGCCCGAACTGCTGCAGCAAGGCATCGAGCACCTGCCAGACCGAGGCGCCACGCGCGATGGGGATGCCGAAGAAGTTGCGCACCTGGCTGGCAGCGATCAGCACTGCCGCGCCGGTGGTGAACCCGACCACCACGGTGTGCGACACGAAGTTGACCAGCGTTCCCAGGCGCAGCAGACCCAACGCCAGCTGGAAGACGCCCACCAGCAGGGTGAGCGTCAGCACCAGGCCGACATACGCAGCGCTGCCCGGCGCAGCCAGCGGGCTCATGGTGGCAAACACCACGATCGAGATTGCGGTGGTGGGCCCCGACACCAGGTGCCAGGAGGAGCCCCACAACGCGGCCACGATGGCTGGCAGCATGGCCGCATAGAGGCCGTATTCCGGCGGCATGCCGGCGATGGTGGCAAACGCCACGCCCTGGGGTACCAGCACCATGCCGCCGGTCAAGCCGGCGATGGCGTCCGCGCGCAGCGTCTGGCGATTGAGCAGGGGCCACCAGCGCAGGAAGGGGAGCAGTCGGATGATCCAGTCGGACGTGGGCATGGTGGCGTAGGAATGGCAGGAGCGGCAGCACGCAGAACACGCAATCAGGTGCCGCCCGCCTGCCGTGGATGTTAGCGGGTCGCTGCCGGTGCTACGATCCCTGCCGTGCCCCGCTTCCTCCACACCGCCGACTGGCAGATCGGACGCCAGTACGGCCAGTTCCCGGCAGATGACGCCGTGCCCCTGGCGCAGGCGCGGCTGGCGGCAGTCGAGAGCCTCGCCGGGCTGGCCGCGGAGCACCGCGTCGACGCCGTCCTGGTGGCCGGCGATGTGTTCGACGCGCAGACCGTGTCCGACCGCACGATCCGCCAGCTGTTCCATGCACTGGCGGGATTTACCGGCCCCTGGCTGATGATTCCTGGCAACCACGATGCCGCGCTCAGCGAGAGCGTGTGGACGCGTGCCGCGCGGCTGGGTGTGTTGCCGGCCCATCTGCACCTGGCACTGCAGCCGGGCGTGTTGGCATTTCCCGATCTGGGGTTTTCCGCGTTGACCGCGCCGCTGGCCCAGCGCCACACCTACAACGACCTGACCGAGTGGTTCGACGCGGCCGCCACGCAGGCCGGCCAGCTGCGCATCGGTCTGGCGCACGGCAGCGTGCAAGGTATCCTGGCGCAGGACATCGACTCAACCAACCCGATCGCTCCCGACCGCGCGACCCGCGCCCGGCTCGACTACCTCGCGCTGGGCGATTGGCACGGTTGCCGGCAGGTGGACGCGCGCACCTGGTACAGCGGCACACCGGAGCCTGACCGCTTCAGGGGCAACGAGCCGGGGTTCGCCCTGCTGGTGGAGATCGACGCGCCGGGGTGCGAGCCCCGCGTGACGCCGCTGGCCACGGGCCGCTATTGCTGGCAGTCCTGGGAGCACGCGCTGGCGGTGGGCAGTGACGTCGAGGCCGCTGTCGCGCGTCTGGGCACCCTGGGCGCCGACGACGTGCTGAGCCTGACCCTGCGCGGCGACATCGACCTGGACGGCCTGCAGCGCCTGCACGCGGCGCTCGGCGTCGCGCAGGCCCGGGCGCG
>JANMZX010000334.1:0-1646 GCA_031383745.1 Rhodoferax sp.
TCGAGGTAACCGTTGGCCACCATCACGCGCGGCGGCGCCGGCGCCACAACACGAGCAGGGCGACCAGACCCAGCACGCCGGCCAGCGTGCCCAGCACGGTGTTTCGGTAGGCCGGGATCCAGTAGTTGACGACGGTGTTGACCATCACCTGGCGCGCCGGCTGGTAGCCGTTGGGGATCGGCAACACGCCATGGGAGACGGCCCAGGCGCCGTAGGCCGCCTGCATCGCCTTGAAGGCGGCGGGCATCTGCTGCTGGAGGTCGCGGGTTTCGCCCGGGTCGACGCGTAGGTCGTACAGGTGCCACGCACCGTCGCCCACTGGTGGCAGGTTACGCACCAGTTTCAGGTCGCCCTGGAAGAAGGCCGAGTTTCCGGACAGCTCGTACCCGATGGAGTCGGCGGCCGTACGCGCACTGGGCGCGGCGCCGGTCAGTACCGGAAGCAGGCTGCGGCCGGCCAGCGGTTCGATCACCTGGCCGCGGTAGCTGGCGCCGGGTGGCGCCACCCGGGCCAGGTCCAGCAGGGTGGGGACGATGTCGGTCACATGGGCCAGGCCACCGTTCATCTGGTTCTGCGGCATGCCGGTCACGCCGGAGATGATCAGGGGCACCCGGATGCCACCTTCGCCGGCATAGAACTTGTAGGCGGCCAGCGGCGACGCGCTGGCGCTGGCCCAACCGGGCCCGGGTACGACATAGGCGCCCTTGCCGCCGAGCCGCTCCAGATCGCGCGAGTACTGCGTCATCAGCCACAGGCGTGCTTCTGCATAGTCCGAGCCCTCGGGCCCGTTGTCGGACAGGAACACGAACACGGTGTTGTCGTACTCGCCGCTGGCCTTGAGGTGCGCCACCAGCCGGCCGACCTCGTGGTCCATGGCATCGGCCATGGCGGCATAGACCTCCATCAGGCGCGCCTGGTAGCGCTTGTCGCTGGCGCTCAGCGCGGCCCAGTCTGCCGTGCTGGCCATGGAGACCATCGGTGTGTCCCTGGGCACCAGGCCGAGCTGTACCGCCTTGTCACGGCGCGCCTGGCGCAGCGCGGTCCAGCCCTGGTCGTAACGGCCCTTGTACTTGTCGATGAACGCCTTCGGTGCCTGCACCGGCACATGGTTGGCCTGGAACCCGACATAGGCGAAGAAGGGCCTGCCGCTCCCGGCGCCGGAGCGGATGTAGTCGATGGCCTTGTCGACGAAGAAGGTCGACGAGTAGAACCCGGCCGGCAGGACCGGCTCCTTGCCGTCCTCGAACCAGCTGACCTTGGGGCCGTGCGGCAGGTAGCGCTTGCCGGTTTCCCAGTTGTCCGAGCCGGTGTCGCCCTGGATGAGCGAGCGGTCGAAACCGCGCCGGTTCGGCAGGTTGTGCGGCTCCGAGCCCACATTCCATTTGCCGGTGATGTAGGTGCGGTAGCCGCTGTCTTGCAGCAGCGTGGCCACGGTGACGACCCGGTTGTTCAGCGAGCCGAGGTAGCCTGGTTTGCCCAGGTGCTCCTGCGGCATCGATTCGCGCAGGTTGCCGATGCCGGCGGTGTGGTTGTCCACGCCGGTGAGCAGCATCGAGCGCGTGGGTGCGCAGGAGGCGGCCACGTGGAAGTTGGAGAAACGCATGCCGCGCCGCGCCAGTTCGTCCAGGTTGGGCGTGGCGATCTCG
>JANMZX010000413.1:0-9290 GCA_031383745.1 Rhodoferax sp.
TACCACCAGAGCGCCGAAACCTTCGAGATCATGTTCAACAAGCCCAAGTACGACGCACTGCCGCCCAAGATGAAGGCCATCATCGCCGGCGCTGTCGAGGCGTCTTCGGCCGACATGTCGTGGAAGGCCATCGACCGCTACTCCAAGGACTACATCGAGTTGCAGACCAAGGACAAGGTCAAGTTCTACAAGACGCCCGACGCCGTGTTGCAGACACAGCTCAAGCTGTGGAGCGCGATCCTGGAGAAGAAGTCGGCCGAGAACCCGCTGTTCAAGGAGATCGTCGAATCCCAGAAGGCTTTTGCCGAGCGCGCCGTGAAGTGGGACCAGGACACCTACGTCAGCCGCCGCATGGCAGTCAGCCACTTCTTTGCAGCCAAGGCGCCCGAGGCCAAGAAGGGCTGAGGCTTGCCTTGAACCCATCGACCAGCCATCCGGTGACGCCGGATGGCTGTTTGTTTTTTCACCGGGTCTCTCCATGCAGCAATTGCTCCTGACGATCGACAAGATCAGCACTTTCGTCGGCCAGGCGTTTTCCTGGCTCATCGTTGCGCTCACGCTCCTGATCAGCTGGGAGGTGTTCTCCCGTTATGTGCTGGACGCGCCTCATGCCTGGGCCTTCGACGTGATGATCATCATGTACGGCACTCTGTTCATGATGGCCGGTGCGTACACGCTGTCCAAGTCCGGGCATGTGCGCGGCGACGTGTTGTACGGCTTCTTCGAGCCCCGCACCCAGGCCACGATCGACCTTATCCTGTACATCCTGTTCTTCCTGCCCGGGGTGTTCGCGCTGACCTATGCTGGCTACTTCTTTGCCACCGAATCCTGGGCCATGAACGAACACTCGAGCATCACTGCCGAAGGCCCCCCGATCTATCCCTTCAAGACCATGCTGCCGCTGGCCGGGGCCTTCCTGTTTGTGCAGGGCATCGTCGAGATCATCCGCTGCGTGGTCTGCATCCGCCAGGGCGCGTGGCCCTCGCGCGAGCATGACGTGGAGGAGGTCGATGTCGACAAGCTCAAGGAGATGGTCCACGTCAAGGACGACGACATCGCCCAGCTCGACCGGTTCGTGGCGCCCGCGGGGAGCTCGAAATGAAGATCAGGAAGGAACTTTGGTTCGGCTTCATCCTGATGGCGGTCATCGTCACCACGGTGGCGAGCTTCATGCCCTGGAGCAACTTCTTCGATGGCCACCTGACGCGCCAGGACCTGGGCTACCTGGGTTTGCTGATGCTGGCGCTGATTGTGGTGGCCATCATGCTGGGCTTCCCGACCGCCTTCACGCTGATGGGCATGGGCATGTTCTTCGGTTGGCTGGCCTACCGCAGCGTGAACCCGGAACTGGCCACCCGCCAGGTGCTGGACCTGATGGTGCAGCGCGCCTACTCGGTGATGTCCAACGATGTGTTGATCGCGATCCCGCTGTTCGTCTTCATGGGGTACCTGGTCGAGCGTGCCAACCTGATCGAGAAGCTGTTCAAGAGCCTGCATCTGTCGCTGGCCCGCGTGCCCGGTGCGCTGGCGGTGGCCACCATCGTCACCTGCGCGATCTTCGCCACGGCCACCGGCATCGTCGGTGCGGTGGTCACGCTGATGGGGCTGCTCGCCCTGCCGGCGATGCTGCGGGCCGGCTACAACATCAAGCTTGCGGCCGGCGCCATCACCGCCGGCGGCTGCCTGGGCATCCTGATCCCGCCGTCGGTGCTGCTCATCGTCTACGGCGCGACCGCCGGCGTGTCGGTGGTCAAGCTCTACGCGGGCGCGTTCTTTCCAGGGGTCATGCTGGCCAGCCTGTATGTCGGTTATGTCATCATCGTCGCGAAGTGGAAGCCGCACCTGGCGCCGCCGCTGTCGGCGGCAGACCGCATCGTGCCGCTGCCGCAGTTGTCGAAGACGCTGAGCGCGCGCAGTGGTAACGCCATGGCGGGGCTGTTCGGTGGCTTGGGCGTGCCGGGATTGCCCAGGCGCGAAGTGCTGACGCAGCTCTTCGTGTCTGCATTGCCGGCGCTGTCCATCGCCGCGCTGCTCGTGGTGATGTACCTGGGCGCGACGGCGCCGAAGGCTGCCGTCGATACGGCCGGACTGGTGCAGGCGGGTGGTGCGATCAGCGTCGACGACGCCAAGCCGGCGGAGCCTTCGGGCCTGCAGGAGCCGCCCAAGGAATCGGACGGGTTGCAGGAGCCGCCCAAGGAGGGCGACGCCCTCAAGGAGCCACCGGCCGAGCCCGGCCAGCAGGCAGCTTCCACCGCTGTCGCTGCGCCGGTCGCGGCATCCGCCGCCGCCGCCCGCGCCGAGCCCGCCCCGGCGCCAGCCGAAACCGCGCCGATGCCGCGTGTCGCGGCCCCCACCTGGTACTGGGTCGTTTTCGGCCTGGGCATGGCCGCATTGGGGCTGGTGAGCTGGCTGATGAGCTGGCAGCGGCTGGAGATCTTCAAGATGCTGCTGTCGTCGTTCTTCCCGCTGGCGGTGATGATCGTCGCGGTGCTCGGATCGATCGTCTTCGGCCTGGCCACGCCAACCGAGGCCGCTGCGGTCGGTGCCTTCGGCGGCCTGGTACTGGCCGGTGCCTACCGCTACATGTCGGCCCGCACCACGCACCCGGCCCAACCAGTGGCCAAGACGCTGGTCGATCTGGGAGGCATCCTCAAGGAGTCATCCTTCCTGACCGCCAAGACCAGCGCCATGGTGTGCTGGCTGTTCGTCGGCTCGTCGATCTTCTCGGCCGCCTTTGCGCTGCTGGGCGGCCAGGACCTGATCGAGACCTGGGTGCTGTCGCTGGGGCTGACGACACTGCAGTTCATGCTGCTGAGCCAGTTCATCATCTTCATCCTCGGCTGGCCGCTGGAGTGGACCGAGATCATCGTGATCTTCATGCCGATCTTCATCCCCCTGCTGCCAAAGTTCGGCGTCGACCCGCTGTTCTTCGGCCTGCTCGTGGCGCTGAATCTGCAGACCGCCTTCCTGTCCCCGCCGGTGGCGATGGCGGCGTTCTACCTGAAGGGCGTTTCGCCCAAGCATGTGACGCTGAACCAGATCTTTGCCGGCATGATGCCATTCATGGGGATACAGGTGCTGGCGCTCGCTTTGCTGTATGCGTTCCCGGCGATCGGCATGTGGCTGCCGGGGCTGCTCTACAAGTAGGCGACTTGGCGCGTGCGCGCCGGCACGGCGTCGCCGCCATGCCGTGCCGTGCCGTGCCATGCCGTGCCGTGCCGGGCTCAGCCCCTGGTACTCATCCGGTACCGGAAGCGGTCCCGGCGCGCGAAGAACTCGTTGAACATGATCGGCGTGTCCGCAGCGTCATAGGACGTGATCTGGATCCGCAGCAGTGCGGCATCCGGGCGGATCTTGAGGCGCTTGGCCAGCGGCGGCGTCGCGTTGACGAGGTCAACCGCATCCTGGCGCTGCCCGATACCCGGTCACGCTTCCTGGCGCTCAACATGCCGGACGCGCCGGTCAAGACCAGCGAGCAGTTCGCCCGTACAGTGCGCGACGACGTCGCCACCTGGTCCGCGGTGATCAAGACCGCCAACGTCCGGCCGGAGTAACCGCAGTTCGCGCAGCCTACTTCGCTGCGGCTGGCCCTGGCACCGCGTCCGGCGGCGGCAACCACAACTCGATCACGCCCGGCTGCGCCTGCAACGAGCGCGGCAGGTCGCGCAGGCGCACGCGCTCCGTGTCGCCGGGCACGACCCACGGCGCGCCGATGTAGCGGGCGATCGTCCGCGCGCATTCGCGGTGGCCCGGGTCGTGCAGGATCAGTGTGGGCCGCGGCCACGGCACGGGCCGGCGCTGCTGGCGCAGGTCGGCGCTGCGGATCACGTTTTCTATCGGCGCCACCATCACCGGTGCGGCGGTGTCGGCCAGCAGTGCCTGGCGCAGGTCCGAGGCGGGCCCGCGCGATTCCTCGTCGAAGATCTGGATGTACACCGTGGTGCGGCCGCCCTCGAACTGGCAGGCTTGCAGCGACGGGAACTGGATCGCGCCTGCGGGGCCGGCACCTGGCCCCGCAGGGATCGGCGCTGGTGGCCTGACCGCCTTGACCGGTGCCGGCACGGCCGGCGGCGCAGCGGCGGGGGGCGAGCCCACGATGCCGCTCGCCGCCGCTGTCGGCGCCGCACCGTCCGCGGCGGTGGCTTCGACGTCGCTGGCGGCGACCCGGGTCGCGTTGTCCGGCAGCAGGCTGCCGAGCACCGGAAACCGCACGGCAAACGCCACCAGCGCCCGGCGGCTTTCGCGTGCCTGGTCCTGTGGCGATGCATCCGGATGCCAGTAGCTCAGCGCCGTGTTGGCCGAGGGCAGCTTGAGCACCGGCGCGCACAGGTCGTTCTGGATACGTTTGCTGGCGGCCAGGCAGTCGGTGCTGGCGTCCACCTGCAGCTTGCACTCGTCGCTGATGCGCCCGGCCAGGCGTTCGATGCCGGCCTGCTCCAGCGGCCGCAGGGTCGGGCTGCCGCGCAGTTCCAGCATCTGCAGGGCCTGGGTGACCACATGCTCCGGAATGCGCGGGCAGCTGCCCTTGAAGTCCTGCAGGCCGCGCGACACATCGGTGAACAACTGCCGCGCCTCGGCCCGCTCGTCGCTGCGGTTGCGCTGGAGCTGGTCCTGCACCTGCCACATCGACAGCAGCAGCGTGCCGGAGGCGCCCACACCCAGCGTGGTGCCGATCGCGGCGGCACGCGCGTTGCGCCGCCACAGCGGTTCGCGGGCTGCTGCGCTGGCGGCGTCGCGGGGCGCCCCGAGCCGCGCTGCCACCCGGATGCCGTGCCGTGCCGGCGCGCGCCAGCCCGGCAGCTGGGCCAGCCAGCTCTCGTGTACCGCACGTCCGAAGTCCTCCCCCAGGCGGTGGTAGCTCTCCCACTGCGCCTCGTCGAAGGACTGGTCGCCGGTGGACTCGTGCGGAAACGCGGGGTGCTTTTCGGCATAGGCGAGCAGGTCCACGTCGAGCGCGTCGTGCAGGTTGGGCTTGACCAACAGCAGCGTGCCTTCGGGTCGCAATGGCCGCCCGGGCGTGCCGTCGGCGGCCGCCGGACCGGGTCGTTCGCGGTAACGGATGCGCGCCAGCAGCACGCCGCGGCAGGAGTGGTTGTCCGCCATGTCCTCGGGCGACAGGATGGTCAGGTTGGGGCTGCCCAGCGTGAACAGCGTGGCCGCTTCCTCGCGGCTGTAGAAGTCGATCTCGGCACCGAAATCGATGCGCGCCTTGCGCACCAGGTTCTCGATGTCGCCGAATTCGTAATTCGCGTCGCAGCTGGCGTCCGAGAGCAGGATGAAGTCCAGCTCGCGCTTGAGCAGCGGGTAGACGCCCGTGTTCTCGAAATGCCCGCCATCCGACAGGTACCACCAGGGCCGCTCCACGCCAAAGAACGTGGCGGACGCCTCGCTGGCCAGCATCATGGGTTTGGGCAGCGCGCGCCAGGCCAGGTCGCTGAGCCAGCGCAGGCGCACCCGCTCGCGCGGCGCGCGCATCCAGTGGCCCAGGCGCACCCCCAGAAAGTACACCAGCAGGGCCAGGCCGCGCGAGGTGTAGGCGCCGGCTCCGGGCGAGGCCGCCGCACCCGACACCGACACCCAGCGGCCGAGCGTGCCCGTGTCGTGCTCCGGTCGGTGCGCCACGAACTCGCGCTGTCCGATCTCCAGGCCGCGCCAGGTGGCTGTCAGGCCGGTGCCCTTGCGGTCGGCGTTGTACAGGCCGCTGCGATCATCGCGGGTCTGGTTCAGGCAGGTATTGACCAGGTGGATCGGTCCGCCCTGCTGTTCCGGCCGGTAGTGGCGCAGGCTGGTGTCGTCGCCCTCCACCACCCGGGTGACGTCGGCGCGCTCGCCATGTGCGTCGGCCAGTTCCCGCGCGCGGTTGCCCACGGCCAGGTAGGCGCGTGTCAGCCGCGCGCGGTAGAAGCTGTGCAGCGACGAGGTGTTCGCCATCTGGGCATTGCCGGCCGTCAGCAGGATCCAGCCCAGCCAGAGCAGGCCCAGCACGGCGGCACGCATCCAGGCCGGCGCGCCCTGGATCGCATCGAAGGTCTGCGGCGCGAAGATGAACCACTGCATCAGCACCAGCCATGCGCTCACCAGCGCCAGCAGCCCCACCAGGCTGGCGGCATTGAGCAGCCGCGGCCACCAGTCGAGCGCGCGGGTGCCGGATTCGGCGGCGATCTTCTGCAACGGCTGCATCAGGGCGCGCAGCACCAGCACCACCAGGCCACCCAGGCCGACGCCGCCCCACAACCATCGGTTGCCGGTCTGGAATTCCTCCAGCACCCACCAGCTCAGCCGGTCCAACGCACCCAATCCGGCCAGGGCCAGGCTCGCCAGCAGCGCCCAGCGCAGTGCGCGGGTCAGCCAGTTGCGCAGGCGCGCCACCTTCAGCGCGTGGGGTTCGTGCCGGCGCGCGACCCAGACCATCACACCGAACTGCCCGGCCACCACCGACACCAGCGCCAGCACCCCGGCACCGGGCCAGTTCAGGCTGTGGCGCACCGGGTCCAGGCCACCGTTGGACAGCAACGCACGCAACAGCAGCAAGGCGCTGAAGGCGACAAGCAGGATGAAGATCGCGTCGCGCCGGCGCAACGGCACGTCCATCGCACCCGGGTCGGGGCCATCACGAGCCGTCCAGTAGCCGGCGACCAGGCCCGGCGCCGTCGCAGTCCACAAGGCCACGGCAGCCGCCCACCAGGGTGTGCGCCAGCGTTCCCATCCCTGGGTGTCGAGCGTCTGGAAGGTGTGCTGCCACAGGTGTGGCGCCACCACCAGCAGGGCCAGCAGGATGCAGGCGAACATGAATTCGGTGTGGATCGCCAGCCAGGAGCGCAGGTAGGTCACCACCGCGATACCGGTATCGCGCGAGCCCGCCGGGGTGAGGTAGCGCCCGTTGCGGCGCAGCCAGCCCAGCACCGGGGAGCGGCTGCTGGCCATCAGTGCCAGCGCCTCGCGCAGGCCGTAGGTTGCCACCAGCCGGCCATACATCGCGCCGATGTAGCCGCCGCCCGACACGGTGGACAGGTAGTCGAGCCGGCCCAGCAGGCCGCCGCTGCCCGGGCCGGGTTGCGCCTTGCCGGATGCAGCGTCGTCCTGCGGCGATGTCTGCGCCAGGCCGCGCATCAGCCCCAGCGCAAACGTGGCACTGCGCACGCCGCCGCCGGACAGCGCAAGGCCGACGCGCGGCAACTTCAAGGCCGCGGGGTGCTGCGCTGCCGCCGCTCCCGGGAACTGCTGGCGCCGTGCCGTGATGGCGGCGGCTTCACTGGCGAACAGGTCGGCGAGTTCGTCGGCAAGCGCGGGGTCGGGCGCCGCCACGGCAGGCGGGGCGGCGGCTGCGACTGGTGCGCCGGGAGCGGAAGACATGGGGAAACCTCCGTGGCTGGCATGCCCGCCGGACGGTCGCCGGCGTTGCCGGGATTCTGGACCCAAATGGCCTTGCTGCCTAGCGACGCACCCGATCCTGATCGTTCAGTTGCGCCAGCGCCCAGCGACGCGACCTGACGCCTCGCGTTCAGTCGATACGCACCAATTGCGCGCCGACCAGGCGGCGAAACGGCTCGCTACAGGTATGCCAATCGACGACATCCACAGTGATCGGGAGGTCGGACGCTTCGAACGATTCGCGCAGGTCGGACAGCGTTCGCCAGGGCAGGGCGCCGGGGGCATTGATCATGAGGTCGAGATCCGAAAATCTTTTTGCCCGGCCACTCACTCGGGATCCAAACGCGAACAACTCGCCGCCCTGCACATGTTGCCGCACGATGTCGCGTACCTGTGCCAGCTGATCCGCGCTCAGATCAATCATTGCGGCTTTCCAGTTGCATCAGCAGGGCCTGCGCCTGCGTGGCAAAAACCGGCGCCAGGTCGAACACGGTCTGGGCAATGGCCCGGTTGTAGGTATGCGATGTCTGGTTGCGGGCAGCATGGAAGTCCATCCAGCGATCGACGTCGTCGACAAGCCCGGCCTTCGCGGCCACACGATACAGCTGTCGCATGGGTACACCATCCACATCGCCTGCGACCGGGTTCGCGGACAACCAGCGGCGCATCATCTTCCAGCTTTGTTCGTAGGCGACCTCAAAGGTCTGTATGACGCCGGCCCTCAACGTCTCCTGGGTCTCGGTATCGAATTGCTGCCAACGCCGGGCGTCTCCCGTCACGGACAGGGCGCGCAACAGTGCACTGACGGCAGACTGAAGCGGGGAAAGATCGAGCATATCCGCTTTATACCAGCGTGCGTTGCCATGGTGGCGTGCCATGCACGCCGTGAGGCCAGGCTCCCTACACGTTCGAATCCGGAAACGACGCCTTCCTGCGGTTCACATAGTCCAGGATCGCCTCGTCGGTGGCCACGTCCATGGGGGGCATCTCGTATTCGGCCAGCTGCTTCTTCCAGCTGGCGTTGGCGCGCTGCGCCAGATCCCGCGAACCCTCGGCTTCCCATTGCTCGAAGCTGTTGTTGTCGGTGATCGGCGAGCGGTAGAACGCGGTCTCGAAGTTGGCCTGGGTGTGGCCGCAGCCCAGGAAGTGCTTGCCCGGGCCGACCTCGCGGATCGCGTCCATGGCCTGGCCGTTCTCGGACATGTCGACGCCGGCCAGCAGCGTGTGCATCATGCCGGCCTGGTCCACGTCCATGATGAACTTCTCGTAACCCATCGACAGGCCGCCTTCGAGCCAGCCCGCGGTGTGCAGCACGAAGTTGACGCCGCCCAGGCAGGTGGGCAGCAGGGTGTTGGCGGATTCGGACGCGGCCTGTGCGTCTGCGATCTTGGAGCCGCACAGTCCGCCGCCAGAACGAAACGGCACGCCCATGCGCCGCGCCAGCGCGGCCATCACGTACAGCACCAGCGCAGGTTCGGGTGTGCCGAAGGTAGGCGCACCCGACTGCATCGAGATGCTGGACGCAAAACTGCCCAGCACCACCGGCGCGCCGGGGTTGCACAGCTGCACGAAGGCCATGCCGGCAAGCGCCTCGGCCAGCGTCTGCGCACAGGTGCCGGCCACCGTGACGGGCGACATCGCACCCGCCAGGATGAACGGCGTGATGATGGTGGCCTGGTTGGCGCGCGCATACACCTTGGCCGCGCCAAGCATGGTCTCGTCGAAGGTCATCGGCGAGTTGGCATTGATCAGGTTGATGATCACGGTGCGCGGGCGGCCGGTGGCCGGGTCCATGTAGTCGCTGCCGAAAAGGCGCTTGGCCATCTCCACCGTGTCGCGTGCGCGATCCGGGTGGGTGACCGAGCCCATGAAGGGCTTGTCGCTGTACTTCATGTGCGCGTACACCATGTCGAAATGGC
>JANMZX010000450.1:0-2570 GCA_031383745.1 Rhodoferax sp.
CGACAGGATCTCGATCTTCTTGCCGGCCACGTTGCCGCCGGCGTCGGCAATGGCCATCTTGATCGCCTCGACGCCGCCGGGCCCGTCGATGTCGGCATACACGCTCGACATGTCGGTGATGATGCCGATGCGGATCACGTCGCCGGAAATCTGTGCCTGCGCCGGGGCGCCCAGGCCCAGGGCCATGCCGAAGGCAAGTGCGCAGGCGGCTGAAAGTTTCTTGAGTTTCATCGGGGATCTCCTGGGTGTGACGAAGGTTGCGGAAAAATGGGTGCCGGTTCAGACACCGAGGTATTCGTGCAGCTGGGCGGTGCGCTCGGGCAGTTGCGCCTGGGTGAACTCCTGCTGGATCTCTCCGTGTTCCATGACCAGAAAACGGTCTGCCAGGGGTGCGGCGAAGCGGAAGTTCTGCTCCACCATCACGATGGTGTAGCCCTTGGTGCGCAGCGTTCTCACCATCTGGGCGAGTTTTTGCACGATGACCGGAGCCAGCCCCTCCGAGATCTCGTCGAGCAGCAGCAGGCGTGCGCCGGTGCGCAGGATGCGTGCGACCGCCAGCATCTGCTGCTCGCCGCCCGACAGCCGGGTGCCCTGGCTGGCGGCGCGCTCCTGCAGGTTCGGGAACATGGCGTAGATCTCGTCCAGGCCCATGCCGCCCTTGGCGAGTTCCGGCGGCAGCAACAGGTTTTCCTGCGCCGAGAGGCTGGAGAAGATGCCGCGTTCCTCGGGGCAATAACCGAGACCGAGTCGCGCGATGCGGTGGGTCGGCAGTGCGATGGTCTCGGTGCCGCGGATGCGGATGGAACCCTTGCGGCTGCCGGTCAGGCCCATGATGGCGCGCATCGTGCTGGTGCGCCCGGCGCCATTGCGGCCCAGCAGGGTGACCACTTCACCCTCCTGCACCGTGAAATCCACCCCGTGCAGCACATGCGATTCGCCATACCAGGCATGCAGTCCGCGGATCTCCAGGAACGGTGCGGCCATCAGTGTGCGCCCCCGAGTTCGGCGTCGGCGCTGCCCATGTAGGCCTCGATCACGGCCGGGTTCTTCGAGACCTCGGCATACGGTCCTTCGGCCAGCGTGGCGCCGCGCGCCAGCACGGTGATGGTGTCGGCAATGCTCGCGACCACGCTCATGTTGTGCTCTACCATCAGCACGGTGCGCCTGGCGGCCACCTTCCTGATCAATTCGCGGATCCGGTTCACGTCTTCCAGGCCCATGCCCTGGGTTGGTTCGTCGAGCAGCATCAGTTCGGGCTCCATCGCCAGCGTGGTGGCGATCTCCAGCGCCCGCTTTCGGCCGTAACTCAGTTCCACCGCGACGCCGTCGGCATAGGCTGCAAGGTCGACCTCGGCCAGCAACTCCAGTGCGCGCGCATTGAGGCTGTCGAGCGTGCGCTCGGAGCGCCAGAAATGGAACGAGTTGCCAAGCCGGCGCTGCAGCGCCACGCGCACGTTTTCCAGCACGCTGAGGTGCGGAAAGACCGCCGAGATCTGGAATGAGCGGATGATGCCGCGCCGCGCGATATGCGCCGGCGCCTCGTGCGTGATGTCCTCGCCGTTGAACAGGATCTGCCCGGAGGTCGGCGCGAGGAACTTGGTCAGCAGGTTGAAGCAGGTGGTCTTGCCGGCGCCATTGGGCCCGATGAGCGCATGGATCGCACCACGGCGCACTTTCAGGTCCACATGGTCGACCGCCACGAAGCCCTTGAACTCCTTGGTCAGTTGGCGGGTCTCCAGGATCGTGTCTGCGCTCATGGTCGTGCCCGGCGTGGTTCCTGGCCCCATGCACCAGGGCGGTGGCGTAGGTACGTCAAACGGATGCCGTACCGGCCATTGCCCGGTCGTCGCCCGTGCGTGCCACCGCCGAATTGCCGCCACTTGTCACATCGAGCCCCATCGCGTCCGTGTTTCACCTGCAAAGCCCAGCAGGAAGTTGTTGCGTTGCATCATAGTTGTTTGGACCGTGGCCCCTCGTAAGGTGTAACCCTCGGTGCGCTGTGGCACCAAGGGTGGGCATGGATGGCCCGGAGCTTCCCCAACGCGCAGCCGGAGCAGGCAGCACAGGTGCGCTGACAAGGGTTTCTGGATTTCCGGGCCCGCAGCGGCCGTCAGGCACCCGGCAGCAGCGTCAAGCCCCATCCGCCATTCACGTTCACTGGTTGTCCGAAGGGGCACGGTAAACGCCCCGCGGTAGTCGACGGCGAATGGCACGGTTTGCAGTCAATCAGGGGCTGGTGGTTCCCGCCGCGGCCTGCGAGGTGTAGCGCAGTCGCCCCAGGTCAAAACCCTGGCTGGTCGCAGCAGCCAGGGCGGCTGCCATGTCGCCCCGTGCGAGTTGGGGCGCGCGCGACAATATCCACAGGAATTTGCGGTCCGGCCCTGCGACGACGGCCCATCGGTAATCCGGATCGAGTCCTATGACCCAGTAATCGGCCTTGAACGGCCAGAAGAACGATACCCTCAGTTGGCTGTTGCCAGTGCCAGCCACCACGGTGGCCTTGCCTGTGGCCTGGTCGAAGCCCGATCCGGTGCGGCAGCGGTTGACAACGGTGACGGTACCGTCCGCCG